>JBAXMA010000363.1:0-3910 GCA_037134535.1 bacterium | reverse complement strand
CCTTACGCAGCCCGGCGGCGGCGGACCTGAACATGCGGTCGTGGATCAAGGCGAGGTCTGGCACGCCCGCGCACCTGCCGCGCACCTCCGGATGCGGCCACTTCCTTGTCACAAACAGCTCAGCTGTGGCGGAAAGATCAAATTCTGAACAATTCTTGAGCCAGTCTGATTCCGTCTGTGCTGCAACCGTCTGCGCCATGCGCCCGGTCCGGTCTCCGGCCGCCTTTGCCACATTGGTACGGCTCAATAATTCACGACCCGACAATCTTGGCAGAGCCAGCCACAAGCTCTTAAACTCCGGGCGGGCAACAGGTTCGGCTGCAAACATCCATGCAATGAACTCCGGGTCCAGATTCTCCTGCCCGACCACCGGAAAAAGATGGACCTCAAAAATGTCGGCCTCCGGAGTAATACCGGACTCTTTCCAATCTATGCCACGCTTCGTTAACCACTCCCGTGCCGGACAACCCAGCAACAAAGTGCCGTCTGCGCCCATGCGCCCGCGAAACAAATCGTCAAATCCGTAGAACCGGACACACAACTCACTCTCTCCTATGCAGGCAAAATCGAGGCAGACACCGGGTTCAAGGTTCAATGCCCAGTTATTGTGCGGCACACCGGAGAGAACATGTCGCCCCGAGAGTTTCCATCCGGTGGCGAGACAGGAATTCTCAATCCACACATTGCGCAGTTCCGGCTGAATCTCACAACTCACGTCCGCATTCTGCACGGTGACACAGGCCTGCCGCTCCGCTGAGACATGTCCGAATGACCGCTGTTCCGCAGCCGGATACCTGAGGTCAGAAACCGATGCCAGCAGCGTGGCGTTTGTTCCGAAATGATAGAATTTCGCGTGGGCAAGCGGTACAACTGCGCAGGTGAGCGAGCTGATATCGCTATCACGCTCAACGGGTGTTTCACCAAGGGCTGTTCCAAACTTCCCGAAAAGATCATAAGCGTCCGGCACCTTCGCGCGAAAAGCCTGCTTCCCATCGTCCCATCCGCACTTCTTCATCAGAATCATCGTGGCACGTTCGCTGAGCAGCCACACCCCTGTGTCCAGATAAAACACGTGTGTCTTTTCCAGCTCTTCAAGCCGTTCAATCGTGGGTTTCTGCTCAAAGCAGGTCATTCGCCCGGGATCGCCTGTCGGGCACAGAATCACTCCGTGATGCCTTGCCTCCTCGTGCGAACTGGCCAAGCCGAAAATCAACACATCGGCGTCTGGATACTCAGGCAGCCAGCGTTGGACGCGTAAGATCACATCCCCGCAAGTCACCATCACCCTCGCCGACTGCGGCGCAAACCAGAACAGGCGCTCATAGGTCTGGAGCTGGAGGTCGAGAAGAACCTGGTCAGGTCGCTGACCGGGAATGCCATGAAGGGAAGGAATTGGTGTCAAAGGCTTTCCGGCTGCTGCGTAGGCAGGCAGGCGTCGGCTCTCACCACTGCCATGCACCAGCAGCTTCCGTGATGCAGCCAGCCAGGCTGAAAACGTCTGTGGCATTGCGCCGGCCGATTCTGCCGCATGCCGCCAGGCCTCAGCAAGCAGATGAGCTGTACCACCACCCGAACCGAGCTGGCTGTTCACCGGATCTGATGCCGCAAATACATTCTTTGATCGAAACGGCTCAATATCCGGAAACACGCTCACCGCCCGCGACGGCAGAGAAACAAGACGCTCTATGGCTGATTCAGTCATAATTGAGTCAGTACAGTTCACAGACTAGCACAGTCCCCGCCATTGGCACACGAAAAATGACCATATGCCGTAGCGCCTCAGTTACACTGGCGGGGCTCCCTTCCGTCCGTCAACCGACGGACGCGGCAGGAGCCTTAATTTCGCCCCCAGCGCCGCAAGGGCGCTGGGAGGCCCTCCATGCAACTGACCCATTGACCTACGCCGATTTCACCCCTGCCGTGCGCGGAATCTGCGCATAGAAGCCCCAGCCACCGTTCTTCTGATCCACTTTGAGCAGTAGAACGTTCCGGCCCTTGCTGAGCGACACCGTGACCGTATTCTGACCCGGAGCCGCTCCGCGACCAGCCTCCAGCCGGAACACTTCCTTGCCATTCAACCACACGGCAATACCGTCATCACTGCCCAGCAGCAACCGGATCTTTCGTTTGCTGTTCGACGTGATAATGGTGTGAGCATAGGCCACAGCCATTTCCGCATATCCTAGCAGGCTCGCCAGATCCACAAATCCGCTGGCCGGAATGGCGTCGTTCTTAACTCTGAGCCAGCCGATACTCTTGCCCTTCTTGCCCTTGTAAACAGCCTTGAAATCAATACCCTCTTCCGGCGGCAGCACTTTCGTAAGACCCATGCCAGTGTCATCCGGATTCCGGTTATCAAACGGACCAACTACATGCCAACCGGTAAGATTTATCGGAGGTGCCGGCAGTTTGAAGGGCTTGATCACCGTGGCCTTGTATGCAGGCAGCATCGTGCCATGGGCCTTGATGAGGTCGTCGCACATCGACCGGATATCGTCTATAGACAACTCTGCGCCGGTGTGCGGATCAAGCATAGCCGCCTGGTAGATGAGATCGCGCCGGCCCGTCAATGCGGCTTCTACCGTAAGGATCTGAGGATTAATATTGGTCCGGTTGATGGCAGCGCATACCTCAGGCAAATCGCCCACAACACAACCCTGCACGCCATTGCGGTCCACGAGGCAGGCCACTTCAACACATGCTTTTCCCGGCAGGTTGGTGACAAGACCCGTATTCATCACATTGCCACCGATCCGGAACGGAACATCGGTCTCCATTGCTTCCATGATGTACGAACCATACTCACCGGTACGTGAGTGGGTCAGATTGGGATTGCGCACAATCCCGCGGCTTTGCCGTTTCCAACCGGCTATCTGGCCGATGCAACGGCGGGGATACTCGTCGAGCGGAATATTGAACTCCTCGATAAGCTCAGGATACCTGTCCTTTATGAGCCACGGCACATACTCAGAGCTGTGCTCGGATGATTCCGTGATGTAATAGCCGAAGTTCAGCATCATGTAGTGCCGCACCATATCCCAATGCTTGGGGGCGCCCTTCTTACGAGCCGCTTCCAGCATGGTCAGAGCCCGACTCTTGATTTCAGGATACAAATCCCTGCCGCCATCGGTGATTTCAAGCATCCATGCCTGATGATTAATGCCGGCGATCTTCCACTGCAGCTTCTTCACGTTACTAATCCCGAGGTGCGACAGAATCCCCTCAGCGCATCCCTGCACTGAATGGCAGAGACCAACGGCTCTGATGGAGCTGCCCCGCCACATGGCGGCGGTGAGCATGGCCATCGGATTGGTGTAATTAAGCATCCAGGCGTCGGGGCAGACCTGTTCCATGTCCCTGGCAAAGTCGAGCATCACCGGTATTGTTCGAAGCGCCCGGAATATGCCGCCAATTCCAAGCGTGTCAGCAATAGTCTGGCGCAGGCCGTACTTCTTGGGGATTTCAAAATCTATGACCGTGGATGGCTTATATCCACCAACCTGAATTGCATTCACCACATAGTCAGCACCCTTGAGTGCGGCACGGCGATTGGCAACCCCGAGATACGTGCTGATCTTTGCCCGGTTCTTGTTTGTGTTGACGTTAAGCGTGTCGAGCATCAGCTTGCTCTCACGGAGCCTGCTCCCGTCGATATCGTAAAGCGCAATGTGAGCGTCCTGCAGCGCCGGCGTCAGCATTGCATCGCCCAGAATATTCCTGGCAAACACTGTACTACCCGCGCCCATGAATGTGATCTTAGCCATTATCGCCTCCCCCGTCTTACAATTGATTCATTCAACATCAATTCCAAACAAGCTACCACGGAAGCAGTTTGTCGCCAAATGCGCAAGCGCGAAAAGCGATAGACACACAGTTGGGGCGCAAGACGGAATTCTTCATGCTGTGGTTC
>JBAXMA010000362.1:0-3926 GCA_037134535.1 bacterium | reverse complement strand
TTCTTAAGATCAGCCGAATCATCACTCAGGTACCAGTTGCTGAAGCACACTCCGGAAAGAAGGGAGTTGTAGAGTTCGATCCAGTCGTTCGAGTCCTGCCAGATCGCGCCATTAGTGTAGTCACTGTGCGCCATGAACTCGTTGACTGTAACATCCCGGACTGGTTCCGGATCCTGCCTGCCCGGAGACCCGTCCCTGTACGCACTTGCCCGCCAGTTGCCGCCATAATCAAGAACTCCATTTGTCTGAGAATCAAAAAGTAACGGCACCAGCGAATGACCAGCCCCATCTGCGGCAACCGGCCAACCGCGTCCATCACTGTAGGTGAAGCTTGCAAGTTCCAGGTTTATACATGGCACAGACAGCGTGACCTTTTCACCCGAATTCGCCAGATTATCTGAGAATTCTCCGGCGATCTTCATTCCCGCCCAACCGGGATACCGGCTCATAAACGCCGCCAGGTTCTTCACAGCCAGAGCGTATTCCCCTGGCGCAAGCGTTTTCACACTACCGTGCGAGAAATTGAAGATGATGCCATCCGTCAGCTGCACACCGGTAAGACTTACGGGCAATGCACTAAGATTAGCTACTTCAACAAACTCAAAGTCTGAGGCAGTGTAGTTCGTCTCCGCCGTTCCTGGCGTCGGCGTACGGGGATTATACATTACCTCGGTAACTTTCAGGCTGGGCACAAATACTATGAAGGTCGTCTCAGCAATTCCACCCCACGGCGTATGCGGCGAAACGTTTGCTCCCGAGGAAATCTGCCAGGCCGAGCCGTCTCTTGCCCTGGCTCTTACAACCGTATTACCGGTAAGGGTAATCGGGCCTGAATATGCCAGGGCAGCCGGCCCAATCCCTCCCCCGCTCGCTCGAGGATCAGTGCCATCAAGAGTGTAGTAGTTTGTTGTTCCATCTGGACATGTCATCGAGAGCGAATAGCCTAACGGAATTTGGCCGCTATTCGTACCGAACTGCGGCGCCGCAATGAACTGGCTGTCAATCCATGCCACACGGTTCGAAAGCCACTGGTTAAGGTAGACAACCTTTCCGGCCCAGGTTCCCAGGCCACCTGGATACCAGCGGGTATAGTCGCGCACCTGGGCTTCGGCAAGTTGATTGCTCATGGATACGATCAGGAAATTCATGTTTGTAGTACTGAATACGCTCTTCCTCAGGCTCTGCCAGCGGTCTATGAATTGCTGCCAGAAATCAGGATCGCGGAATACCCGATCCCACCATGGGTAGGTGAAGGAAGGAGTATCGGCATCCCATCCGACGGGATTCGAAGCGCGGCCATCGTTGTCGCAGCCCATGGTCCTGTCAAAATCCCAGACGGGGCCAAATTCCACCTTCCCATTTCGATTCTTGTAAAGAAAGGTACTTAGGCGCAACGCATCCGGATTCTTCGTAAGGATATTGAGCATACTGTGGTCGATCCATGAGGCCGAATCCAAGTACTTCTGGTAGCCGGTGACAGGATTGGTGAAACCGGCGCTGTTGAGTACTGTGTAGAACTGGTCCATGTAGCTCAGGAGCCACGTGTTCTGTGCAGCAAAGGTCGTCTCCATTTCCGTCTCGGAAGGCGTATGATAGCATGACGGAACCCCCCAACGGTTGATTCCAGAATCACCATCATCAGCCCTGTCTATCTTCAGCACGTAGCCTCCGGTAACATCTGGTTCAGCTGTGTCCCACACCTCGAGTTTCGAGATATTGATCCGGTTGTTGCCAACCTTCGGCATCTCCATGAAGGAGTAGACCCCGAAATAGTCGCTACTGCTCAGCGAGGCTCCGTCAGAATCGACAAAGACCTCGCAGAATTTGTTCCGGACGGCGTAACGGCCGGCCTGATTGCTCAGCTCGTAGGTGAAGGAGTTACGCATATAGGTCCTGTCAAAACCATCCGGCGGGCTCGCCCAGAGCAGCCAGTCAGACTCCTTCGGCATCCCGAGCAGCTTGACACTCTTGTCGAGGTTGTCCTCGTCGTAGACCTCGACTCTGATATTCCACTTTGCCTGCCCCAGCGTACTCGACCCATGCTTGTTAATTCCTACGCGGGTATCCAGTCCCGGTGCATTCGTCAGGTGTGTCCGGCCGCCAACCGGCTCAAACACGCTCATCTGCGCAGTTTGCCGGTTTGCGCTGGAAGAGCCGGGATCACCGGCACCGAAGTTTTCAATAATCACTATCGGAAGATCGGATGAGAAGTTCTCCAGCCCGGGACCAAGCAGGTAATATGCGCACGTAACGACCGGACTTGGCACCATCAGCGCCTCATATGCCCTCGCGCGAATCCTGGTGGTGGTGGCAATTGTGATTGAACCCGTGTAAGCCTGAGACAACTCAGAGGGCAACGTTCCATCTGTGGTATAGCGATTGATCACACCTGCAGTATTAGAGATGGAAAGAACAAACGAGTTGGTGAAAACGCAGCTGCCTCTGGAAAACTGCGGCGGGGTGGCAATGCCAGTGCAGCCTTGCGTTGTGTTCGTCGTTCCAGGTGTAGGCGTGGTGAAATATCCCCTGGTGATCCTGTCCGCAAGGATGCCGTATGACACGTCGTCAGATTGCGACGGGAACACTGGCGAATACTGATCCACTATTGTCAGGCCGTTTGTCCAGACGAGCCCGAGATATTCGCCGCTCCCCGACAGTGAGAAATTAGTGGTGTGCAGCTCACCCTTGTATACGGATCCGGTGCTGCCGTCGGCAACGATAACAACGTACCCGTATGCCGAAATATTTGTGGAAGGAAATCGCCATTTCGCAAGCCTGGTGGCGTCATCGGTCAGATACCAGCCGCCAAGATCTATCGGGCTTGCAGTCTGATTATATAGTTCGATCCAGTCGGACGTGGCACCATACTTATCAACCCGACCATTGTTGTTAACGGCGAGAAACTCGTTTATGACGATCTGTCCACCATTCGCAACTGCCGTCAGCAGACATGCCGCCACAACCAGGAGACATATGCCGCCAAACATTGTATGGCTTCGTACTTTCATTGTGAACGCCGCCTGATCCCAGCCAAAGTTTCCGGTGAACTATTATTTTACTTTTTTGCCAATAATCCGGACAAGAAGCAGTTCAAGGATGAGAAACGGAGGAAGACTGGTGGTTACCATCTGCTCCCTTGCGCCGACCACTCTCCCTCTGGCGTTGACAAGCTCACGAGCGGTGAACCGGTCTGCCTGTTCTGCGAGTTTGTAGGCACGAAACGGATGCATTGCCCGTGGATTATCTTTCCCAAGGCAGCCCAGCGTCTTCTCTGCCTCGGGAACATCTTCCCAAATCAACTCCCCCCACGTCCCTCTCTTCTTCAGGCGGGCCCAGCCACGGTCCAGCGCCGTCCGCATGATAATGAGCAATGCCACCCTCTTTTCGAGCCCGGCCACCAGACCGATGTGCGACTCTTTCTGGAACATCAACTGGCGGAGCACCTTCAAAGCTTTTGGCAGATCCCTATCTCCCAATGTATCGGCAAAATCCCATGCAGCTGTTTCACGCAGTGCCGGAACAAGCGCAAGCACGTCAGCCAGCAGGACTTCTCGCCGTTTTCCGACATAAAGGATGAGTTTCTCGACTTCATTGGTGACGTGCCTGGTGTCAAAGCCGACTCGCTCAACAAGAATTTGTGCAGTCTCACGGTCGATTCCTATGTCCGCCCGTTTAAACTCCTGCACTGCGGTATCGACGGCCTGCTGACAGGCCTCTTTGGACTTCTCCGACAGAGCAAACTCTGCAATTTTACCTTGCCGTTCGCATGCCTTGTACAGAGCGGACCTTTTGTCCCACTTGCCCATGGAAATTACGAGCGTCTGCCCGGCAGGCAACCCTTTATCTATCAGCTTAACGAACGCATCAATCAGTGCCTGCATGGCTTTTGACCGGGCCTTTGCGCCAGCCGTTAGAAA
This sequence comes from bacterium, assembly GCA_037134535.1. Classification (GTDB taxonomy): domain Bacteria; phylum Verrucomicrobiota; class Kiritimatiellia; order SPBP01; family SPBP01; genus JBAXKQ01. The sequence goes on along the minus strand of JBAXMA010000362.1, from coordinate 9 downwards.
ATCAGCGTC
>JBAXMA010000361.1:0-3931 GCA_037134535.1 bacterium | reverse complement strand
CTCTACGGGCGTCCGGACTGTTGATGTCGCTACGTCCAGGATCGTGGCATCCAATATGTCGGAGGTTGAGAAGAAGACCCGTTTCAAGGATGTGAAGGGCTCAATGGAGCAGCAGGTGAGGGATTTTGTGAACTCGCTCTATGCCGAGTCAGGCAGGCAGGAAGCCGCAGCCATCATAGACACAGCCTACCCGATCAGGATCATGGCGCTTTCCGACGAGAAAACGTGCACCATCAATCGTGGCAAGGGCGCTGTTGAAGAGGGTGAGGTTATGGTGATTTACAAGCCGGGCGAGGTCATGATTGATCCCGATACCAAGGAGAATCTTGGCTATGATCAGGTCGCAGTGGGTAAGCTAAAGGTAACAACTGTCGGCGAGAAGACGGCAAAGGCTGAAATCATGGAGCGGACCGGTAACATAGAGAAGTTGTTCTTATGTCGACGTGACAAGAAAGCGGAGAAGCTGACGGCTGAACCGATTCAACCGCCTGCGCCGAAACTGGACTAGAGGGGATCGATGCCGCCATTCTGTTCTCGTGGTTTGTGTCGTTGCACATGGACCACGAGGCAGTTGATGGCTAGATTTGGTATCTGGACACGGGATTTTGTTTAAAGGGAGGATTAGCGATGAGAAAGATTGGATTGTTTGCGGGCATCCTGTCGGCGATCGTGCTGGCCGTTATGGTCCCGGGCTGCGTAACGGACAATGGTAGCAAGTATGTGTCCGCCGAAGAGGCTGGGGTCATGACTGTGGCGCTTGACGATCACGACTATGACATGGTCGTCAAAGGGGTCAGTCAGGCATTGTTCTCCGGCGGGCTTCGAAAGGGCTATGTTGTTGTCCTTGGCCCGGTGGAGACCAAAGACTGCCCGTACGACGTGCGTGTAGTTTCTCTCCAGAAATCACTGCAGGCCAGCCTTGGCAAGCAGGGAGCAATTAAGTTTTTCAGCGCAATTGACGCCATCAGCGGAAGTGTTGCTAACAAGGCGGACGGGGATGCGGGCCAGATCTATAAACTTATCGAGTATAACTGGAATAATAAGAACCCGATAGACAAGGAGGCTATGCAGAAATTCGGCAAGATGGCTGACATCGGCGGTATTCTGTTCGGTCGCGTGTCGTCGCTTGAAAGGCCATTGTCCAATGGCGGCAAGGAGATCACCTATCGTTTCGTGTGGGAGCTGGCCAATACGGCCACAGGCATTACCGACGTGACCCACGAGGAGAAGATTCGCAAGCATATTGCGAAGTAGCCTATACTACCGCAATTGCGAATTGTCTGTCAGGTGACTGGAAGAGGGAAGGTGCGTCATAAAATTATACATGATGGTGCTTATGATGACTTTTGCCTCACAGGCGTCTTCCCTGCCAGAGAAGGCGTCGAAGGGCACCTGCGCAGTGCTGACCTTTGATGTGAAAGGGGGCATCTCGGCGGAGGAGTGTGCCCTGTTGACCGATCGCTTCATGGTTGAGTTCGATAAGATTGGCCAGTTCACCCTTCTTCCCAGATCGAAGATGAGCGAGGTCCTGAAGATGCAGGAGTTCTCGAGGTCTGAGAATTGTTCTGCCACCGAGTGTGCTGTTGAGGCCGGCAAGCTGTTGAGCGTTCAATACATGGTGTACGGATCTATCGGCAAGTTTGGCAGCATGTATACGCTGAATACCTTCATGGTTAACGTGGAAAGTGGAGCCACCGAGAAACGTGCAACGACCGATCATGAAGGCCGGCTTGAAGACCTTCTAAAGCTGGCTATGCGGCAGAACGCACAGCAGTTGCTGGGGTTGAGCGACGAGACGGAAACGAAGTCGACAGTGGCAGTCGTGGCTCAACCGCGACCGGTTCGTGGTGTCGTAGAACCGCCGTCGCCGAAGGTTGTTGCCGATGAATACGGAGAGCCGAAGGAACCGGACAAATCTCCGCAACCTCTTCCCCGCGAACTGACGAAGGGCCTGATTCTATACTATCCCTTTGACAAGGATGAGGGTCGCCGCATTACGGACTGGAGCGGCAAGAGAAACAACGCAACCGTCAACGGCGCCGACTTCTTTAAGGATGGGGTTAGAGGTGGTGTGTACAAGTTTAATGGAGTCAATAGTGTCATTGAAGGCTCACATGAGAACTCGTTGCCGACAGGAGGCGCACCGAAGACGGTATCGGTGTGGGTTAAGCCGTTGGCAGTGGGAGGAATTATTCTCAAGCACGGCAACGATGCCCATATTTTGTCACAAGGCTTCAGCTTTAACATAAATACAAAATTTACAATCTGGCTGGCAGGCTACAACATAGATGTTGTTTCCACCGGAGCGATGACTCCCGATGCATGGAACCATCTATGCGTTACTTATGAATCATCCAGAGCCTCCATATACATCAATGGCGTATTAGATACTTCGGGCAACTTTTCGCAGAACATTCCGGTCGGCACCAATCTCGAAATAGGCCACAATGTTCTTGCTGGTAATAATAACTACTTTGAGGGATGGCTTGACGACATCATGGTCTATGATCGTGCCTTGTCCGGCGAGGAAGTGAAACAGATCTATTCCCTCCAGGTAACCAATGGCGTAAAAGCAATACAGAACAAGGGACCGGTCGATTTGAAGAACGGATTGATCCTGCACTACTCTTTTGACCGTGACGAGAGTGGGCGGATAACCGATATGAGCGGGAACGGGAATAATGCCACGGCGAGTGGAGCAAAATGGACGCCGAATGGCAAGTTGGGAGGGGCATATGAATTCGATGGTGTCGCCGATGTTATCGACGGAGCAAAAGACAACACTCTTCCCGTGGGCGGGGCTCCCAAATCAATGTCAGTATGGGTGAAGCCTGTGGCGGCTGGCGGGCTTGTTCTGAAACACGGAAGTAATGCTCATGATACCGCCCAGGGGTTCAGCTTCCTGACTCATGGCGACTGGACGATCTGGCTCGCCGGCTACAATACAGATCTTTCTTCCAAGAGGGCACTTACGCCCGATGCCTGGAATCACGTGTGCGTTACTTACGAGTCTTCACGTGCTTGCATATACATAAATGGCGCATTGGATGCGACCGGGGCCTTTTCGCAGAATGTTCCGGCCGGTACCAATCTCGAGATTGGCCACAATACACTCAATGGTGAGAACAATCGCTATAAGGGCATTATTGACGAAGTCCGCATCTATAATCGTGCGCTGACAGAGAACGAAGTGAAGCAGATATATGCGATCCAGAAATGAGGTGCATGTGATCGGTAAACAACTAGGTGTAATTGTTCTTGCGACTGTGTTGACTCCGTTTCTTCTGTGCCTTGGCGGTAACGAAACGAACCAGGTCTCGGGTGCAGTTCAGGGCGGGGCTGGAAAGACCAACTTGGTCGGGGAGATGGCGCCCGTTTTTGTGCTTCGAAACACTGGAGGCGATTTCAGGAGTCTGGGTGAGCTGTGCTATGCAGGCGAGGAAAAACCCGGTAAACCACGGTCTGTCGTGGTTCTGGATTTCTTTTCTGTGGACTGCGAGCCGTGCAAGCGTGAGATGTCATCTTTCCTGAAGATTGCGCGTGAATTCAGGGGCAAGCGAGTACAATTCTTTCTTGTCTGTGTGGATCCGGCATCAAGGGATAACGATTTGAAAACACTTATGAAGGACAAAGAGGTTGACTGCGAAGTGCTTCTCGACATGTATAAGGTCGCTTTCGAGAAATTCAAGATTAAGTCAGTGCCGCGTACGCTGGTAATCGCAAAGGATCGCAAGATTTGCGAAGACATTGCCGGCGCACACGACGATTTTGAGGCCACTCTTCGCAGGGCCATAGAGAAAACATTGTCTGCAGAGAAGTAGAGTACTCTGGGACGGTTGTGGACGACAGGAGACAAACTTGAAAAGCAGGATGTTGTCAGAATTCTATGTGCGGTTGTTTTATGTCTGCGGGGCAATGGCCTGCTTTCTGG
>JBAXMA010000360.1:0-3935 GCA_037134535.1 bacterium | reverse complement strand
GAACCCCACCGTGCCGGAATGATACCAGCAATTCTCATGCTTTATTCCCCCGCTTTCCGAAGAGAATCGAGCCCACTCGCACCATCGTGGCACCTTCCTCAATGGCGATATCAAAGTCATGGGACATTCCCATTGAAAGCTCTGCCAGTTCAACGCCAGTACTCTGTCTCAGACGATCCCTGAGTTCTCTCAAGCGCCGGAAGTATGGCCGCGATGCCTCTGGTTCCTCGGCTGCCGGCGGAATTGCCATCAAGCCTCGTACCTCAATCCTGCCGAGATCATTTCCCGCCACGATCACTCTTTCGACCTCTGCTGCCGGCAGGCCGTACTTCGAACCTTCGCCACTGATATTCACCTCAATGCACACAGGCAGCGTCCTGCCAGCATCTTCGCATGCCCCGGCAACAAGCCGCAGCAGTTCGAGCGAATCAATGGAGTGAATCATTGCGAACAGTCGCACTGCCTCTTTTACCTTGTTCGACTGCAGATGCCCGATCATGTGCCAGACCACATTGCCAGGGCACATGCCAATCTTCTGCCGCGCCTCCTGTACCTTGCTCTCGCCAAAAACGTCCAACCCCTCTCTCGCGGCCACGGTGACCAGATCAGGATCAATGCCCTTTGTCACGGGAATCAGCAGAACATCATCCGGGGACCGGCCAGCGCGAACACACGCCGTTTCGATCCTGTTGCGAACTGCCGCAAGACGCTCTTCAAATGTACCTGACACTTCCGCGACCACTCAAACCCCCAAATCTGATCACATCGCCTGACGGCCCCCGATGGCTCGCTCCAGCGTAACCGGATCAGAAAATGCAATGCCGCTGCCAACAGGCAAACCAAGTGCAAGCCTCGTTACGTTAACTCCGCGAGCCTTCAATAATTCATGGATAAAATTAGCTGTCGTATCGCTGGCCATGTCAGTTCCGAGCGCCAGTATTATCTCACTGTACTTGTCTTCATCCAATCGCTTCAATAGACGTTCCAGACGAAGATCCCACGGCCCATTACCGTCCATAGGCGAGAGTTTGCCCATCAGCACGTGGTACCGCCCGCGGACGCAACCGGTGTTCTCTATCGCAACCACATCACCGGGATCCTCAACCACGTAAAGTATCGATCCATTTCTGGTTGAGTCTGTGCAGATTCTGCATGGATCAGCATCAACAACAGTAACCGCGCCACACCTGCTGCAACTTCTGACCGTGGCACTCACTTCATTGAGCGCGCCTACGAGCTCTTTGAGCATACTGTCCGGGTGATACGCCAGCCTTAATGACATACGGTCAGCCGTCTTCCGGCCGATTCCAGGCAATCTGCTCAATGCCCTGGAAAGCCTCTCCAAAGGAGCGTTCATAAAGCTACATCCCCAGTCCGGGAAGACCCATGTCTGCGGCAATCTTCGACATCTCCTTGGAAGACATATCCTTTGCCGTCTTCAGCGCACCATTAACAGAAGCAAGCACCATGTCCTCGAGCAGACCAGCGTCAGCCGGATTTATCACAGCCGGGTCTATCTTGATACTCTTCACAACTCCGTCACCACTCGCAACAACTTTTACAGCGCCACCGCCGCTGGAGAACTCAACTGTCTTATTCGCCAACTCACCCTGGACCTTCTCGAGATCCTTCTGCATCTTCGCAGCCTGCTGCATCAACTTCATCATGTTTGCCATTGTAGTACTTTTCCTTGCGTGCTTCTTTCTGCTGTGTCAGTGTTCAAGTTACTCGCGCACATCCACTATCTCGCCATCAAACATATCCAATGCCGTGCGAACAGTACTGTCCTTTAACCACTCTGCAGTTGTCTTCCTGACCTCGGTTTTAGATGTTGGAACCGGTACAACCTCCGGCTTCGGCTCAGCCTGAACAGGAACAGTCTTCACCGGTTCATCAGCCGGCAATACCACTTTCTCTCCAACGTTAAGCAGCCGGCACTTGATCTTCACATTCCGTCCGAGGACTGTGCCTAGCTCATTCTGAGTTGCCTGCAAGTTTCGCGACGACTCCATCCGCTGCATGTGTTCGGCAAACTCAGGATCAAACCCGATAGTCACCTCATTGCCTTCTACGCACAACGGGCAGGCGTCCAGAATCGCAACCTTGGCCTGGGGCGCGATCTTGGCCACCCTGTCAACAATAGATCGCCAGTTGATTCGCAACTTGGCAACTTCTTCCCCTGTCGCTGCCGTCGCGGCACTGGTAACCGGCGACTCAGCCACTGCCTTTATCTCATTCCCGGCGGATGAGCTCTCGCGTACAACAGCAGGAGCAGCAACATCGGTTGTCTTAGGCAGCAGAGTAGAGCTTGCTGCCGGCCGCGCACTTTCCGTCGGTCTCTCAGCGGGTCTTGCCTGGGGTCTTTCAATTGATCTGACAGCGGGACGATCAACAACTTCATCTGGGGGCGCTCCCAGGTTGACCTTCAGTTTATTGATCTGTGAGATTATCTCATCAATCGTGACAACTGTAGCAGCGCGCGCGCAGCGAATAAGCGCCACTTCAAGCAAAGTACGCTTCGACAACGCATATCTGAGCCGTCCATCAGCCTCAATCAGGATATCGGTGATTCCCAGCAGCCGTTCAGGAGTAGACATCTTTGCCAACCTGCTCAGCACCTCTGCCTCCTCCGCCACAACATCAACACCCTCTATCGAACTGCGGGAATAGGTGGCAACCAGCAGGTTCCGGAAATAGGAGAGAAGATCAATACCGAGCCGCTGGAGATCCTTTCCAGCCTGATCAATAGCAGCCACATGCGTCATCAATACCGGTACATCGCCTTTCATAATGGCCTCAACCATTCCAGAAAGTACCTGACCCGAGACCAACCCAAACACTGCAAGAACGTCTTCTTCGACAATCTTCGTGCCTTTGAAAGAAATCAGCTGATCCATCGCCGACTCAGCATCGCGCAAACCGCCTTCAGCGCCGCGCGCAACCGCTGTCAATGCATCCTGACTGATCTCTATCTTCTCGGCCTTCGCAATGTCGGCCAGCCGCTGCACAATCAGAGCGCTGGGAATACGCGACAGATCAAACCGCTGGCATCTCGATACAATGGTGGGAAGAATCTTCTGCGATTCCGTGGTGGCGAAAATGAACTTCACATGTGGCGGCGGTTCTTCAAGCGTCTTCAGCAATGCATTGAAGGCAGAGATCGACAGCATGTGAACTTCGTCAATGATGTAGATCTTGAACCTGTCGCGTGCAGGCAGGTACTTGACTGTTTCTCGAAGGTTCTGAATGTCTTCAACCTTGTTATTGGAGGCTCCGTCAATCTCCAGAACATCCATGCTGCGGCCTTCCGTCACCTCCTTGCAGGAGTCGCACTTGCCGCACGGGTTTGTAGTTGGCCCTGCCCCCTGTGAGCAGTTCAATGACTTTGCCAGAATTCGCGCAATTGATGTCTTCCCTATTCCGCGCGGACCCACAAAGAGGTATGCATGAGCAATCCTGTTGCTCTGAATCGCGTTCTTGAGCGTATCCGTGACGTGTTTTTGACCCACCACGTCATCAAACTGCTGCGGCCGCCACTTCCTTGCCAGAACCGTATATGTCTCTTCGTTTCCCATTATGTTCATTGCCTCCAACATGCAGCAAATCCGGATTCGTACCGCGCACGCTGGAGTATGCTGCCACAGCCTTTAACTCGGGGGCAGCGAGATCCTCAGCAACATGCCAATAGCAGAAAGCAAGCGGTTGTGCACCCTCGGTCGCCACAGGCCATTGTATCGCGGTGTCTGGAACTCAGCTCCGGCCAGGCATACCTACGGCACACGAAGCACTTGACACGCCGCTGCTACCTTCCGGTCCTGACGGGATTAGCCACACTCCGTCGCATAGGACCCGGCCATCAACGCATCGTTCCAGTCTTTCGATACAATAACCGGCGTCTCTCTCGGGAATTCGACCCTGCTAGAGCGGATTGAAGG
>JBAXMA010000359.1:0-3961 GCA_037134535.1 bacterium | reverse complement strand
GTCTGTAATCTCGCACATTATCTTTCGTGAATTCAGAATATTTATTCCTCTGTCCGGCATCCTCCTGGGGGTTGTCGTGTGTGGCAATGCGGTCATTCTGTTCGATTTCATTCTCGAGCGCTACCAGCGGAGCCGTATATCCGCCATGTTCGGCACATATGTATCGCCTGATCTGGTCAACTCGATCATTCAGTCGGGAGAGGAGCCCACGCTCGGAGGGGAAGAAGTTGATATCACCTGCTTTTTCAGCGACGTGCAGGGTTTCTCCTCCATATCCGAACAACTGACGCCGGGCCGTCTTGTCGAACTGATGAACGAGTATCTCACTGCCATGACAGGTGTTCTGGACGAGCACGGCGGAACTCTTGACAAGTATGTTGGCGACGGCATTGTCGCCATGTTCGGTGCTCCAATCCAGGTGGGAAATCACGCGCGTCAGGCCTGCCTCGCGGCACTGGCGATGCAGCGTGCACAGTGTGAACTTCGCAGAACATGGCAGAGCGCTGGCGCAAAGTGGCCGGATCAGTGTCAGGCGATGCGCACGCGCATAGGATTGAACAGCGGCGTTGTTACCGTAGGCAACATGGGTTCAGAAAAAAGATTCAACTACACAGCAATGGGTGACAACGTCAATCTTGCCGCGCGCTGCGAGAGCGCAGCCAGGTACTACGGCATATATATCATGGCTGCGGAAGAAACCAGAACCCGGTGCCTGGCTCACTCCTGCGAAATTGCATTCCGGTTTATAGACAATATCGTGGTCCGGGGAAGGCTCTCGCCGGTGGCGGTGTATGAGGTTATGGGATTGAAAGCCGAAATGAGCGGTACGCATCTGCAATTGCTGGAAGCGTGGCCGGACGCTGTGGCCCGTTATCTGAATCGTGACTGGTCCGGGGCAATCCAGGCACTGGAGAAATGCCGCGAATGGGAGCCGTTGCAGCCCGGCCGCGATGCCGGTGTGAAGACTACACCATCTGAAGTGTTGATTGCCCGTTGCCGTGTCTTTGCGGCCAATGATCCGGGCCCGGGATGGAACGGGGTCTGTGTTCTGACCGGCAAGTAGTCGCATTCTGATCATTCCATCAAAATTCCTTTTCCTGTCTCGGTAGCGATCCGTAATGTGACCATATGGTGATTGATATGTGTTCCGAATATGGTATCATATTGGTCTTGGAGGAGGAATCAGGATGAAATTCATGTCTGCCAGAGAGTTTCGTGTGAATACAGGGACGATGCGTCGTGATCTTGACCGTGACGAGGAAGTTGTGCTTACGGCGAACGGGCGACCCTTCGCGATCGTGTCAGCGGTGAGTCCCGAATGGTTCGACAAAGAGTTGCGGGCCATCCGTGGTGCTAGAGCAAAGGTGGCTCTGGAGCGGGTGCGCACGAGCGCTGCCCTGGCTGGTACAGCAGATTTGCCCATGACGGAGGTCGACGCCATTATTGCTGACTCTCGCCACGCCAAGGGCAAGGAATGAAAGTCGTGCTCGACACCAACGTGCTGGTTTCCGGAATGATGACGAAAGGAGGAACCTGCGCTATTATTCTGGATCTGCTGAGTGATGATCGTCTTATTGTGGCCCTTGATGCAAGAATGATGAATGAGTACCGGCGCGTTTGTGCGGAACCACGGCTGCATCTTGATGCTGCTGCGGTTCGGGATTTTCTGCATTTTTTAAACGACTTTGCCGAAAACGTCATTGCTATGCCACTCGCTGCCGACCTGCCCGACCCGGATGATCTTCCCTTCTTGGAAGTGGCGGCGGAGGCGCATGCTGTCCTGGTTACCGGTAACAAGAAGCACTTTCCGGATAAGGCAGCCGGCGACGTACGGGTCGTGAGCCCTCGTGAACTTCTGGACCTGCTGAGTAAGACATAAGACGGCATTACGCTCTGTTCGTGACTATAGAGGGAGCGTGGGGACAGATAGTTGCGGCTGAACCTGTCATCGCAATCCGCCCGTACCGCCGTCGAGAACCCCTTTCAAGCGGGAGTTCTGCTGGCGTCGTATTTCCGGCAGGATACGCTCCCGGACAAAGGCCAGGGCTTCCGGAGCGTCGCGATCCACATCGATAGCCGTCACTCGCATCAAGTCTTCATCCGTCAGCATCATTATTGCGGCGTATTGGCCCGCTTTTCCTGAGTCATTAGGACTGTTCATAGTGAAGTTGCCTTAAGTAAAGAATTTTCTCCGTAAGTAAAGTGACACATTCACCAATCCGATCAAGGCCGGTACTTCCACCAGCGGCCCTATTACAGCCGCGAACGCTGCGCCGTGGTTGATTCCAAAAACACCCACCGCGACTGCAATCGCCAGCTCGAAATTGTTGCTCGCAGCCGTGAAGGAAAGTGTTGCCGATTTCTCGTAGTTGGCCCCGGCCTTGGCGCTCATCCAGAAACTTGCCAGGAACATTACCACGAAGTAGATCAGCAGCGGGATAGCGATCAGAACCACATCGCCGGGCTTGGAGATGATCTTCTGGCCCTGCATTGAGAACATTACCACGATGGTGAACAGCAAGGCGATCAGAGTAATCGGCGATATCATGGGGATAAACCTGGACTGATACCATTCCTTGCCCTTTGCCTTGACGAGAATGAGCCGGGTAAGCATTCCGGCGATGAACGGGATCCCAAGGTAGATGAACACACTTTGGGCGATCTGCCAGATCGTTATATCGACTACAGCCCCCGTCATGCCCAGAAGAGGGGGTAGCTTGGTGATGAAGAGCCACGCATACAGGCTGTAGAAGAACACCTGGAAGATGGAATTGAACGCCACCAGTCCTGCGCAGTACTCTGTGTCGCCCTTGGCTAGGTCGTTCCATACAATCACCATGGCGATGCACCGCGCCAGCCCGATCATGATGAGCCCGATCATGAACTCCGGTTGCCCGCGTAGAAAGATGATGGCCAAAGCCGTCATGAGAACTGGACCAACCACCCAGTTCTGCAGCAGGCTTAATCCCAGCACCTTCCAGTCCCGGAACACATCTCCAAGTTCTTCGTACTTCACCTTGGCCAATGGCGGATACATCATAAGGATCAGTCCGGCTGCAATAGGGATACTGGTTTGCGTGCCTTCCGGTCGTAAAGATCCGATCCAGTGTCCGAGAGCGGGCAGGGCATATCCCAGAAACACTCCGGTCCCCATTGCCAGAAAAATCCAGAGCGTCAGAAACCGGTCGAGAAACGACAGCCGTTTGATAATTCCCTCACTCATGTCTATGTCTCCCTATTTTAGATACGTCGCTTCAAGCCGCTGCCGGCCGTCCCTTTGACCATAGCAGCAGTGTCGAACTGACGACAACTGTCACGCAACCTGCCTCCTGAAAGATTACAGCGATAATCGGCGTCATAAGGCCGGCAACGCTCAAACCGAGGCCTATGACGTTATAGATCATCGAGAAGAAGATGTTCAACTTTATGCGTCTTAGCACCTTGGCGGACATCCACATGAAGTCGGCGACGCCGGAGATGTCGTCATTCATCAGCGCGACATCGGCAGTTTCGATTGCAACATCCGTGCCTGCGGCGCCCATGGCTATGCCCACATCGGCCTGGGCGAGGGCGGGAGCATCGTTGACACCGTCACCGATCATTCCGACCACCTGTCCTTCCGCCTGGCACTTCTTGACGAACGCCTGTTTCTGTTCGGGGAGCAGTTCTGCCTTGAAGTCATCAACTCCGATCACGCGCGCAACGGCGGCGGCCACCTCAGGATTATCACCGGTCAACATCGTGACCCGTTTGACGCCCATCGCTTTGAGGGCGCGAATGGCGGCGGGTATTTCAGGGCGAATCTCATCGGCAATTGCGAGCAGGCCTACAGGTTCGTCGTTTCGCGCAACCATGACGGCGGTATGGCCCTGCTCCGATTGCCTGGCAATAGCCTCCTTCATCAGTGGTGTTATGTTCAGCCCGGTGTCCTTTAGAAATGACAGTTTTCCAACGCGAATCC
>JBAXMA010000358.1:0-3966 GCA_037134535.1 bacterium | reverse complement strand
TATCCACGGCCGTAACAACAGCACCCAGGCGCGCAGCACCCAGGCTCCATCCACCCGGTGCGGCGCCCAGATCGGCCACGGATTCGCGCGGTGCAGGTCCACAACCGAAGATGCGAATAGCTTCTTCAATCTTCAGAAAAGATCTCGATGGCGCACCCGGCACATCACGCATCCTGGTCTGACCGCCATAATATGCGGTCATGGAAACATGCCATGCATGGCCATCCCAATAGGCAAAGAAACCCTCATGAACGCCCCACTTCAAGGCTGATTCATCAACGCCCAGTTTGGCGACACGCGACATCCGTTCCCGCAACATCTCGTGCCATATCTTCTTAACGCTAGCAAACGGACCATCATCGCCAGGGACGACAGGCGGAATAAAAATCGCGGGCCACGCTTTGGTAAACTCTCGACCTTTTGCCCAGTGCCCGAAGACCTCGAACAAACTGCGGGCATTTTCATGAACCGATGCACCCGTCAGAACTGAAGGCCTCTGGAGTGCCCATACCGGAAAACACCAATCGGATGCTTGCGACAACCGGCCTGAGGCAGGAGCTGCCGTGACATGTCCCACCCCCTTGTCGATGACCGCACATCCTGTGCGGGCAAGTTCGTGGGCGCAGATTTCCTGAAATCCAGCTTTGCATAGAAATAGTGCGGTGCGATCGATCGTGCTATTCATAATTGTATCCAACCTCAAATGACAGTCACATAATTACACTTTCAGATAGTCTTGCACTCGGGTCACGGGCGTTCGTAGAACGTGTCTTCGCCAGATATCGATAAAGTGACTACCTGACGATGATGATTGATCCTTTAGGCGTGGGCGGTGGTTCCGTCACCAGCAGCAGTCCTGCACCCGTGAAGAAATCAGATCTGTAGACAGAGGCGCCAAAAAGCCCGGTCCTCTGCTGTGTACCGTCAAGAAACAGCGCCCTGATCGTATTAGTGCCCGTAAAATTCAAGTTCATCATTGAGCCGGCAGCCATGATCACATCAGATTCACTCCACAGGCAAGGATTATCTATCTGCAGCACACCATTGCTGACAGTGGTATCGCCGGTGTAGCTATTGATGGCGCTGAGTCGCAAGGTCCCTGACCCCACCTTCGTTACAGTGCCAGTACCGGCAATCACACAGTCGATCGAGTTGCCTTCGCTCACGGTAGAGAAGATGGCCTGCCCATTCGCATTGATCTGTCCTGCGCCTGAAACCAGCGCGCCGGATACATTCGCATTCAACCGGCCGCCGTGGATATTCATCCTCGCATCTGCCACGCTCAACACAATGCTCCCGTCTCTGGCGCTGCCAACCGACGCAGTGCTGATACCATTGCCGTCGCCAAGATTGAATGACGAGCGCGTACCACTCAGAATCAAGCCAGTGTTGATAGTCGCAGCCGCATCGCTGTAGATGTTCAGGGAGTTGTCACGTGCGTCCTGCCATGCAGGTGCAGACGGAGTCCCTGTTCCGCCAATCACCACGTGGTATCCGTTGTCGGTCCATGTCGAGCCTGCTCCGGAAACAGTAAGCGAATTATTATTGGCACCTGTTGCGGTACCGATATTGCACGATATCTCCGTCCTTCCGGTCCTTGTCTGACTGTTCACGGATGCACCATTGGAAACGATAACGCTGTTATTCGTGCCGCCGGTACCGTTTCCAATAAGCAAGTCCTCGGTAACCTGCAGATATGAACCGATGTCGCTGATGGTTGCCATGTTATCGCTTCCACCGGCACCAACATGAAACACCCGCAACAAAACATGACCACCTGCGCTGACAGCAAGCGTATTCCATGAGCCCGACTCACCGACATAGAATCTCTGGCCGCTGTGGGACAATGTTGACCGGTCGCCGGTGCCTGAGTTGACTCCGGTCACGGTAATCGAGTTATTTGTGGATCCGGCATTGGAACCCATCTTGCTGTTAGTCGTACCATTTCCACCAGCAGCCCTGAAATAGGCACCATTGCGTATGACAAGACGATTACCACAGGATGGTGAACCTTCACCCCCGACCCAGAAGGAAGAACTGTTGCCGCTAAGATAGACTGTCTGGATGGTAGAGTTACCTACTCCGGAAATGTCCGCACTGTTGCTTCCGAACGCGTTGCGACCGACATTGAAATAACCAAGCGACGTTCCGCTTGTCAGTTTACCGCTGCTATTCATGGTATTGGATGCCGAGGTGTCACCGATGTTTATTGAACCGGCAAAAGTGTTCTGACCGTTAAGATCCAGTATGCCCCCGCCATTAACAGTCAGTGAGCCAGACACTGTGTTGTTAGCGTTGAGCGCTACTGTGCCAGTGCCACCCTTGGCGAAACTGAAACCACCGCTGACCGGTCCGCCAATAGTCAACGTGCCGGGGCTGTTGTTGACCCAGGTTTGGGCGCCGGAAAGAGAAAGGGCAAGCGTCGCATCAAACGTCTGGGCGCCAGCAGCACTGCCAACAGTGATGCCGGCGGTGCCATTGGTCAATGTGGAAACACCTGTGGAAGAGAAAGAAAAGCCGCTCGCAAGCGTACCAGCGAATGAAATACCGGCGGCAACCTTGTCCCCATCGACGACAACTATACCACCCTGGCTGCCGCCAAAGATTGCGACATCGGTCGCGTTATTGGGCCATGCAACATTGTTGAGACCACCATCGAGAGTCCAGTTCCCATTGGTTGCATCCCACATACCGGAGCCATCGTCTATGACACCATTACCAGCCCCAACGATGCCCGGAGTAATGTCCCACGTATAACTTGCAGCCTGCAACCGGCCAGGGACAATGACCATAGCCGCGAGCAGCGCTAGCCAAGACAAACTGTTTACGAACATGACACGCTGTCTCATTGAGCACCCGGAATCCTACTTGAGGTCTTCATGTCGATAGGTCTGTTCCATCCGTACCTATCCTCCATTCGTTTGCTATATTATGTCGTTTCTCACCCGAAAGTTCAAGTACCGAAACCTTGAGTTCTCCGTAGACTTCGAAGTCATTGGCCTTCTTGCTTGCCTTCCCGTCCGTCTTCCGTACTATCCCGCCAATGTAATTTGAGGAGACAAACATGGGCGACTTGAAGTGGATTATCCGGCCCGAGGATCGCGATATCCTGCTGGGACTTGCGACACGCGTGCGACAGATTGCCGACAGTCCGCGCAATCAGGAACTGAAGCGACGATGGTATGCGCACGATGAGTGCAAGGGCGAGCGACCACTCCTGCTGACCGAGACCGACGGCGGTCTGCAGATGGTCCTGCCCGACTTCCAGCCGCGCTGCCGCGAGGACTGGGCAAAAGGTCAGGAATACGGCCTCATCAATACGCTCTGCCATGTCGAGACCATTGGCGATGACTGGCCTGTGGATCCGCGGGTGCGAATGGGCTGGCACTTGAAGATCAGCGATTATGGCGTGCCTTTTCACCACACCAATCCCGAAGCACAGGATGTCCGCGGTGCGTATCACATTGATGCGGTGCTTCAGGATCTTGATACGGATTTCCAGAAGCTGAAACCGCGCACCTATTCAGTCGACCGCCAGTCCTCGCTGGCAACAAAGGCATTCCTGGAAGACTTCTACAAGGGCATTCTCGGGGTGCATATGCGTGGTTTACCCCTCTGGACACTGGGCATGACAGGAACCGCCATCCAGTTCATCGGCCTCGAAGGACTAATGCTCAAGATGTACGATCAGCCCGAAGGACTTCACCGCCTGATGGCTTTCCTGAGCGAACAGAACCTGTCGCTTCTACGCTGGCTGGAAAGCGAGAACTTATTGAGCTTGAACAACGGTGACGACTACATCGGCTCCGGCAGCCGCGGCTACACTCACGCACTGCCACAACCCGATGCTGTGCCAGGCGGTCCGATCCGCATCAAGGACATGTGGGGACTGCTCGAGTCGCAGGAGACGGTCAGCGTCGGCCCTGACCAGTACGCCGAGTTTGTGTTCCCTTACGAGAACGCTAT
>JBAXMA010000357.1:0-3987 GCA_037134535.1 bacterium | reverse complement strand
GATCGTAGTTGTATTGCAGGGTGAGCTGCCGCTTCGCTTCAATGAGAGTGATGCCCTGAGCGCGTGAAAGATCCCTGGCCTGGCTCTCAAAGATGTCCCCGGGCATGCAGCGCAATACAACGAATGAGAGGAGCGATGAAACGACAATCGTCAGGACCGCTATTCCAAGTCGTTTAAGAATGTAATGTGAATTCACTGCATTACCTCGGTTCCAGCCACAGCATTACTGAATACCCGGCAAATCCGAGATTAAGTTCGGCTGTCTTCTGAAGCACGTCACCGGTTTCAGGAATATTCAGCATCATCTGGTGCTGCTCGTCGATCCGGTCCTCCTGCGGGAGATTTTTAACCATGCCGCGATCGTACCACTCACCGGTGACATTCTGATACATGTTGATGCAGAAAGCGTTGTCGTTAGCAATCCATACAAGCCTGTCGATCCAGTGCTGCCGCTCCTTCTCGTCCAGCATCCACGGCATTGCCTGAATTACTTCAAAAGGATCAACCTTTTTGCCATCCCAATCTACAACATTCCACAGCGGTGTCGGATTCTTCTTTGACGGATCCTCGGGCACCTTCATGGCATCCCGCCACAGTGCACCCGCATAGTAGTTCTGAAGCGGGAAGTAGGGATACGTAAACGTCCACGAAACATCAACCCAGTCAAAAGTCAGATCAAAACCACCTGCTTTCATCCTGTCCCAGAACACACTCCACTCAACGACAAGCACCTCGGCGTGGAGACCGAACGCCTTGAACTGGTCTGCCACAAGACTCGCTACGTTTGCCACCACGCCGGCCGGGATCCATCCGGCATTAACGCCAAGCACCAGCTTGATGTCCTTTCCGGTTTCGTCAACCCACCAACCGTCGACCTTTTTGCAGCCCATGCTCGTCAGGAGAGCTTCCGCCTTGGCCGGGTCGTGCGTATAATGCTCCATGCGGGCTACGACATCGGGCGAGACATACTTCTTTACATATCCCGGAGACATGCCTGTAGTCGCATACTCGAACTCCTGACCATAGTAGTTCCCGGCCTCGCGAAGCGGCTTCTTCTCGATAATGTAGTTCAGAGCCTTACGGAATTCCTTGCGCGCAAGGGGCGCGTTCTTCGACTGCTGGTTGAGGTAAAACCCATGACATGCCGGGTCAGGCATGGGATAGAAAACAGCGTTCTTGTTCTTCCTGATGATTGCCTGCGCTATATCAAGGGGGAGGGAGCCGTCCAGAACTGCAGCGCCGGAATTCTTGATTAGTGATATACTTTGCTCAGGCGTTGCCGCCATCAGCTTGACATAGTCGAACTTAATCTTGTCAGCAGCCCAGTAATTGGTGCTCTTCTTGAGGAGCATCTGATTCTCCGTCAATCGGTAGAAACAGTACGGGCCGGTCAGAACTGGCAGACGTCCAGGTGGTTCAACTTTCTTGAAGTCGTTCCAGTTCTCAACCCAGCGCTTCTGAAAATTGGTCGAAGATGTATCCAGTCCAAATGGCCCGCTCTTGCCTTTCTCGAGATCTTCCTGAGTCAGCAACGGTGCCAACTTGCGAATTTGCGCAGCGGCATCAATCCACTTGCCATAGATGTGATAAGGCAGTGTCAGTTGCTTGTCGACTGATAGAACGCAAAGGCGGAATTGATCGAAGGGCGCCGGCTTGCGCCATACGAATTCAATGTTCTTGTCGTCGAGCACATTGACATCGGTAAGATAACTGAGGATGCCGGCATCCTGCATCTGGTAAAAACCCCAGACATCTTTTGCGGTCACGCGCCTGCCGTCACTCCAAAGGGCATCTCTGATCGTGACAACAGTACGGTTATCTGTGTTGGTGACAGCCTCGGCAATGCGAAACGAGATTTTGTCGGTCATGCGGCAGAACTGAAAGAGCCCGTCGGTGGACCATGTCCACATGCTGCCTATCCCGGCGCCGCCCCAGGGATTGCCCGTGAACTGGGCCGGGTTCACGCCCGGACCGCCTATGACAGTAAGAACTTTGTCTGCGCTATTCAGGGCCTGCGGCCCGCAGGATGTAAATGCCATTGGTAGAAGACAAAGACTACAGAAGATCAGAGCCGACAGAATACTACGGATGGATGACTGCGATGGCGCGACCACAGATTTGGAGTCTCGAAGTATTTCCATCGGCAGAAGGTGACAAAAGAAAGCCACAAATGCAAGCAAGACAGTTGTGATTTCTTTGTATGCACGGCTGCGTCAAGAATGGGCTCGCATAGCTCGCATCTCCAGCAAAGACACTGATTGTTGAATGAAACATGAGTACGAGAACCACTCGGCTTCGCCACGCTGAGGACAAGCCGGAAACAATGGTCTTTCGTTGTGACCGTATTCTGTATCGGTCGGGGTATCACCCGATCTTTACATAATCGGAATATAGGCAATTTTGATTAGGGAGGGCCGGCTGCCACGCCGGCCGTTGTCAGAAATTGAGCCAAAGGAAAGATCATGAGCCTGGAACGATTACACATGAAGCGCGCTTGCGAACGATCCACCACTGCCGTAATGTATGTTGATTGAGAGAGGACATAGGCCGACACGAAAGTGCAGAGCAGATGGAGGAAGTATGCCGTCAGACAAAGTCGCCCCAACGAGTCTCACAGCCAAGGGACCATCCAAATGGCCCTTGACGTCAGCCGTTCCGATCACCAGCCTTCACGAGGCGTGGGTACTAGGCAACGGCGATCTCGCCGCATTGGTCACCTTTACTCCCGGTGAAATTGCATTTCAGCTGGGTAAATCCGACTTATGGGATGCGCGTTTCGATGCGGTTACCAAGGACTGGGTTCTCAAACAGGACGACCTGATCCGTTATGAGAAGGATTTCGGCATGACCTGGCCGGGTTCGTCATGGCCACTTTCTGCCGAAAGTCCGACCTGGCCGGGAAAGCGTCCGGACGGTATCCCCGAATACTTTGATCAGCCGTCTGTGTTTGAGGAAGTTCGCTATCGCCCGGGGCCAAAGCCGGCTGGCAAGGTGAGATTGTTCCTGGAGGGAACAGTGAACATGCGGATCGAGGCAGCCCTTGACCTTGCCCGAGCCTGTCTGTCAATCCGCATCTTCAGGGAACAAAGCAATCTGCTAATAGAGGCGTTCATAGAACGTGAACGTAATGTCCTGTGGGTAAAGGTGCAGACGGATCGCTACGGCGGCTATTGCGAAGTTCTTGTAGAAAAGACGTCCGACAGTTACGACCCGGACATGCCAGCGCCAACGCTCCGCTGTCTCGAAGAACGACGAGTAGCCATATGCCAGACAATCCCGGCAGGTTGTGATGTGGAGACGTTCACCTGGTGCCTCTGCGGGAATTTTCCGGAGCTGTCAGGGCCTCCAGGCGGTGAATCAGGCGTTCGTAATTATCCAGGCTCATGGCGTTACACTCATCGGACCACACTTCTTGATGATCAGCCTCTTCACGTTGCGGTAAGTGTAACAACCAGTCGCGAGGCGGAAGGATCCGATGTGATCGGGCGCGCCGTCGAGATGGTGCCAGATATATCTGCAAAAAGCTTCGCTGCAGCCCAAGGACGTCACGAGGCGGCATGGAAAGCGCTGTGGAATACGGCAAGTGTCCAGCTTGACGACGATGTCATGGAGCCAGCCTGGTATCGCGACCTCTATAATATGGCATGCTCTCATGCGCCGCATATTCAGGCGCCTGGACTGGCGGCAAATATTCCCCAGATTGATTGCACGCCATGGCACGGTGATTATCACTGGAACATGAACATCGGCAAAATGTACTCAGTACCCATTGTGACCGGACATCCTGAGTGGCTGGACAGCTATGCCGGTCTGATCGATCAGCAGTTGCCAACTTTCAAGTATTTGGCTCGCCTGATTTTCGACCTGCCAGGGGCCTATGTTGATCACATCAACTTTGCCTATGTGCCACCGCACCGCACAATGATTCATAACCGGTGGGGCAGATCGCTGTGCCTGATGGGTCTCACGTTGCGCCCGCTGTGGGAG
>JBAXMA010000356.1:0-3991 GCA_037134535.1 bacterium | reverse complement strand
GATCATGGAAATACCTTAGCTTGATAGCTATAGGGCAGCCTGTCCGCCTCTGGAGAAAACCCTCTGGGTGAGCCGCTTTCTTGACGCAGTCGTGATGCTGAAGTATCGGTGCGACATCTAGTGCTTGTGCAAACTAAGGGTGGCGTGGTAGATGGTCGGCATGATAAATGCTTTTAATTTCATCCTTTAATGTGATTGCGGAATTGTTTCACCATGGCAAAACCAACATCGGAATCCGCTCAGGCCCTCCGGCTGCGTGCCGAAGAACAGTATCGTCTTGATGAGGCGGAGGCTTTGCAGGCACCAACACACGAGGAGCCCCAAATCCGCTTCCATGAACTGCGGGTGCATCAGATCGAGCTGGAGATGCAGAATGAGGAACTGCGCAACAAGCAGCAGGAGCTGGATGTCGTGCAGGCCAGATACTTCGACCTGTATGACCTGGCACCGGTCGGCTATATGACCATCAGTGAGAAGGGGCTTATCAAGGAAACCAACCTTGCCGCTGCCACCATGTTTGGTGTTGATCGAAAGTTTCTGCTCAAAAACCCGGTGTCTAAGTATATCTTCCTCAAAGATCAGGATATTTATTACCGTAATCGCAAAGAGTCTATTGAATCCGGCTATATGCAGTCCTGTGAGGTGCGTATGTTGCAGGCCGATGGAGCTCAGTTCTGGGTGCATTTGCAGGCTACATCAGCGCAGGGTGGTGAATCCCTGGTTGTGTTTACCGACATTACAGTGCGCAAACATGCGGAAGCTGAGCTTTTGGAGACCAATCGCCAACTTGCCGAAGCAAAGAAGCGGGCCGAATCCGCGAACATCGCCAAGTCTGAGTTCCTGGCCAACATGAGCCATGAGCTACGCACCCCCATGAACGGCCTGCTCGGTATGGCCCAACTTCTGGAGATGACCAATCTGACTGTAGAACAGCAGGAGTTCGTAGATGTCATCAAACTGACCGGCGACAGGATGGTGCGATTGCTCGGCGATATCCTCGACCTCTCGAAAATAGAGGCACACAAGATTGAGCTTGAAGCACGAGACTTTGATCTGCAGGCAGAGACAACCGGTGTTATCAATATCCTTTCTCGTCACGCAAAGGAAAAAGAGCTTGAGCTTTTAACGCATATAGATCCTGACGTCCCATTGCTCTTGAATGGTGACGCGATGCGCCTGCGCCAGATCATCAACAACCTGGTCGGTAATGCCATCAAGTTTACTGACAAAGGTTCCGTCACGCTTTATATCAAAAAAGATGCAGATGATGAACGGCAGGCAAGTCTGCGCTTTCTGGTGCGTGATAGCGGCATCGGCGTAGCGGCAGACAAGTTGGAGGCTATATTCGACCGATTCACCCAGGTGGACGGTTCCTACACCCGTAGATACGGTGGCGTCGGACTGGGGCTGACCATCTCAAGGCAGTTTGCTGAGTTGATGGGTGGAACTGTTGGTGTTGAGAGTGTGGAAGGGAAAGGGTCAACTTTCTGGTGCACTGTGGTGTTGAAGAAGGCAAGAGTTTCAGCTCCTACCCCGTAAACGTGTTTTGTGAAACTCAGAGTTTGCAAAAGAAGCTATGGCTCTTCTTGCAGGCAGCGGGATCATGGTCACTCACAGATGGCGAAACTGCAATTGCCGATCGGAAGTGCTTCCGGAACGCCCAGCATGACTCTTGATTTCCGTCCTCTGTTTTCTGCGCATTTCATGGTTTACATGGAGAGGAATTCGGGGAGGAAAGCTGCAGTGAGGAGATACACATGCGTCGCTGGCATATTTCGGCATCATTAGTGGGTGTTGCGTGTCTAGCCTTAATATCTGTCGCGGAGGCAGAGAAGCCGGCGGCCATCTCACCCATGGTGCCCACAAACCCCCTTGCTGCCACAGGCTTGGAGGAAATCATTTTCGCAACCCGCCACCGCAGTCGCTCATATCACTGGTACGATGATATCGGCTGGTTCAGCGTAGATACGAAGGCCAAGTTGTACTGCGAGCCTGGGAGCCAGCTCCGGAAATTGAACCTGCGCACCGGTGCTGTTGCAGTATTGCTCGATGACCCCAAAGGCGCATTCCGCGATCCGCAGGTGCACTACGACGGGAAAAAGATCATATTCTCATGGCGCCGTGATGGCGCCGAATACTATCGGCTCTATGAAATCAGCGTGGACGGAACAGGCCTCAAGCAGGTGACCGACGGTCCGTTCGACGATATTGAGCCGGCCTATCTGCCCGACGGCGGCATCGTGTTCGCATCCACTCGCTGTAACAGTTGGGTCTGCTGCGGGTCGTTCAAAGTGACCACGATCCACCGGTGCGACCCTGACCCTTCCCCGGAAGACCTGGAGGTCGGCGGCAAGAACATCCGGAAACTCTCCGCGAACGCACTCAACGAGAACACACCCTGGGTTTTGCCGGACGGCCGCGTATTGTACATGCGCTGGGAATACGTGGACCGCAACCAGATGCGGTATCAGCACCTCTGGACGATGAACCCCGACGGCACGGGTGTTATGGTCTACTACGGGAACCAGTTCCCGGGTAATGTATTCATCGACGGCAAACCAATCCCCGGAACGCAGAAGGTGATCTACACAGAACTCCCCGGACATGGCACACTGGACCACGTGGGAACGCTCATGGTCGTGGACCCCCGCAACGGTCCGGACGACAGAAACGCTTCAACGCCGCTCAACCTGGGCAACCGCAACAATCTCCGTGGTCAATGCATGGACCCGTACCCGATAGCGAAAGACTGTTTTCTGTTTTCGAGTGGCCGTACGATCTTTGAGACCACCGGGGAGGGAGAGACCAGGGCGCTCTACTCATTGCCCGGGACCGACCCTGACAACTGGCTGATCCAGGAGCCGCGGCCCATTATGGCCCGCCAGCGGGAGCGAATTATCCCATCGCGTGTCAACTTGTCGGAATCGACGGGGACATTGCTGCTGGGTAATATCTACCACGGCCGGAACATGCAAGGTATCAAGCCGGGCGAGATCAAGAAACTGTTGGTGCTGGAACAATTGTCCAAGCCGGTGAGCTTTCAGATCAGCTGGAATCAACCGATCAGTATGGGTGGAACCTTCACCTTCAAACGCATCCTCGGCACCGTGCCGGTCGATCCGGATGGATCAGCATACTTCAAGCTGCCCGCGATGCGGAACCTGTTTTTCGTCGCATTGGACGAGGACGACATGTCCGTCAAGCGAATGCAAAGCTTCCTCACGGTACAGCCTGGCGAGATTGCATCCTGCATCGGATGTCACGAAAATCGCACGGAGGTCATGTCGCCACTGGTGATGTCCGGCAGCACGGCCGTGCGACGACCTGCAAGTGACATCACTCCCATTCGCGATGTGCCGGACGTGATCGACTTTCCACGTGATATCCAGCCGATCCTCGATAAGCATTGCGTTTCCTGTCACGGGTATGACCGCGCGGCCAATGCAGAACACGGGCCGAGGGCAGGCAAGGTGATCCTTACCGGCGACCACGGACCGTGGTTCTCTCATTCGTATGTCACGCTCACGCTCTGTAAGCAGTTCTCAGATGCACGCAACGACCAGGGCAACAGGCCGCCGCGATCGATTGGCTCTTCGGCCAGCCCGCTGATGAAGAAACTCGACGGCCAACATCACGATGTGAAACTTTCTCCCCTTGAAAAGAAGAAAGTTCGACTGTGGATAGAGACTGGCGCGGCCTACCCTGGTACTTACGCGGCAGGTGGCTCCGGTATGATCGATCTTCCGGGACATAGCTGGGGCACGCAGAGCAACCCTCATCCGATCGACGGCAGCATCTGCGTGTGTATTCCGCCGCCCAAGGCACCCCTGGATCAGCGCTGTGTAAGTTGCCACAGGGCGCCACCCACCGATCCACATCTGCTCTACAACCTTTCGCGACCTGAGAAGTCCTTGATGCTCCTGGCCCCGCTGGCGATATCGGAGGGCGGTCTCGGTCTGTGCAAGCCGGCGGTCTTCACAAACAGGGCGGA
>JBAXMA010000355.1:0-4004 GCA_037134535.1 bacterium | reverse complement strand
GTATCGAGCGGCTTGAAAGGCGTCAGGAACAACTTGAAGTTGAAGTCGAGCGGTATGGCCGGATCGATCCTGCGCGCGCCGCTGTATGCCACCGCACGAGTTCCACCGTCCGCCGCTTTCGCCAGGCGAATGCCGCCGGTTTTCCCATCTATGCCACCCCATGATTCCGGCACCACTATTTCCCGGAAATGGTAGTAGGCGTTGATGAGCGGCGTCCGCCGGTTAGCCCCATAAAGCTCGAGCTTGAATCCGCCGTTCACAGCACCGATCCAGAATCCATCCTGATTGACTCTGGTGTTCCACTTCCAGTCCACGGCCGCCGGGCTCCGGCCGCCAGCCTTACCCAACCCCATAAAGTATTCATCAGCACCTGCCGCAACATCGACCTCCAGTCGGACATCTTTCACCATAACGGGCTCTGCCGAACTTATCCGGCACCGGCACTCAATGAAGCCGTCGTATTCCATGACACCTTCGACTGCCATCCTGATTCCCGACGCCTCGGATTCAGCCCGCCAACCGATGGTGCCATTCAACTCACGTTCAAATGACAACTTCCCCGGCGCGAACACCACAGGGCCTGCACCGGTTTCAACCACGAACCGGAATGGCGCTGAGAGCAGTTCGCGAGTGGGCTGATTCAATATCGCGGTGTTGCCAGCATTGTAGAAGGAACGGATCTGCCCCGGCAATCCGTTGCTGCCAAGCACAAGCTCGCGACCAAGGACTTTCAGCGTGCCGGACCGCCGGACAATTGGAACGAAAGGCTGCGTAACCATGTCTTCGTTCAACCCGATGGTCGAATCAAGCCAGCGCAACCTTGACAGCCGCCACGAATCCCGGTCGCCATGGTCATCCAGCACCGCACCAGCCACGGTCAGCGCGACCTCTATTGTCTGGGATACACCTGTAGCCCTGTCGGTTATTATGATCCTGCCCTTTACTGCCGCGACGCCGCTTTTCGGCACATCAATGCCGAACCACAGGGCCTGCAACTGCCCCTTGGCCACATGAACAGGCGCAGAAAACGAACGTCCGACAAAATCAATGCCGCCGGTATTAAAGCATCGAATACCGGGTAGATCTATGAACCTGACATCGAGGGGGCCGATAGGAGATCTGGCAGCGTATACACCAGCCTGGAAGACGTAAAACTCGCCCGGTCTGGCGGTATCCGCGAAGGAGCCTGTGTGTGCCGGAAGATTTTTCAGCCACCTCACCGGCAACCCGTTGGCACTGCGTATCGAGTGCAGTCGATCTTCGACAAACAAAGTCCAATCAGCACTCAGGCCGGCGGTGAACACTGCGATGTCGTCAGCAGAGGCCAGGTCATCCATCTCGCTTTTGTCCCTTGGATCATACGGCGCTCTGACGGCGTCGTCAGCCGGAACATTGACCTGCCCCATCGTCACGCCTCCAGTAGAACTCCCATCAGCTGCCGCCACAATCCTGACAACAGGCACCACTAAAGCCGTCAGCCATACTACACTGCGAAGCACAGCATTACCCACGTTGGCAGCCCTTTCCAGGAAAGCAGACCTGCTGTCTCAGTCGCGGCGCATCACTTCAAGCAGGCCGGATCGCACCGGCAATCACGATACGCCTCAAGCATGGCCTTCAAATGAGTCTCCGGCATATCGCCCGGCAGATTGTGCACGCCCGCAAAGATATATCCCCCGCCCTTGCTAAGCGCCCTGATGTTAGATTTGACCGCATCATAGACGCTGTCGGGAGAACTGCGCTTAGGCAGATGCACTGCGTCGAATGCGCCTCCGTGGAAAATCAGCTTGTTGCACACTTTCTCCTTGAGGACAGCAGGCGCCATGCCTCTGGCCGAGACCTGCACAGGGTTGTAGATATCCACTCCGCATTCGGCAAGATCCCCGAGAATATCCACCATGCATCCGCACGTGTGAAGATTCACCTTCATGGGTGTAATCTTGTGCCACTCGTGGAAGAATCGCTTGTAATGAGGTTTGTATATTGAACGCCACAGGTCAGGACCAATGGTGATCCCGCGCAAGTCACCCATGTCATTGGCTATGCCCAGAATGGAACAGTATTTGCCAATAGCCTGATCAAGCTGCTTGAGCTGCGCCAACCCGGCGTCCACTGCCTTGTCGAGGAACTCGTGACAAGCATCGGGTTCGGATAGCATCCGCATCATCCACGCAACCGATCCGCCCGGTCCTATTTGAAGATCCTGAATCATCTCACCGCAGGCGATAGAGTAGTCGGTGTTCTCGTAGAGCCACCTGGCATCTTCCTGAAGCCTTAAGAGCTGGTGCTCTGACATCTGGTGGGACGGATTGAAATCATCCGGTGATGGCGGCTTCTCGTCGCTAAACTCCTTGGCAAAAGTCGATGCTGACGGAGAATCAAAATAGAGGCCGCCGGGCGGGCACATGCTTCCGCCGCACCACCAGGTTCCATCGGGATCCCGCCTGAAATCCCAGTCCTTGGCGACCTGAATATCTATGTCCCAGATATCATGAACAGATTTCCATTCCTCCTCCTCACCGGGTCCCCAGAAGCGGGCCGGACACATTCTTGATCCGAGCAGAATGATATCACCTTCCATGGCCTTTAGAACTGAGGGCTCGAAGACTGCATTGAACATGAAAGTGCAGACGCGGTTGCGCGGATCCTGCACATTCAAAACCTTCTTGAGCCTGTGATATGCCGCATTATGGAGACCCGCAGTTTCGCAGCCGCCAAGGCCGTTCGGTATCCGATCGACGGGCTTTCCGTCAAGGAAGTCCTTCATTCTCTGTCGTGGCGTCATAGTCGCGGTCCTCAATGCGGAACGCTGACTGCAGTCTTCTTCCACACTTCGTAATGCTTTGCAAACGACTTCTTGAACTTCGCGTAGTCAGCGCGCGTCTCAAACACGTGGCTGTCGCTCCACAGCATCCGCCAATCACCCAAGGCTTCCGGCCAGAGGAATACCTGCCCCCAGATGAGCCTGTTGTTGGCGTCAATGCCGGGATGCGCGGCTGTGCCGTCACCGGATATCGCAAGCATCTGCTTCGGTGTCAGAATGGCTTTTGTGGCAGCGGCAAGATTGTCCACCATCCAGTCGGTCCTGGTCGACATGGCGACGTAGCCACCTGACTTGTCTTCTCTCTGGTATGCCCAATTGAGACAGATTTGTGCGGGAGAGATCTTGTTCTCTGCGGCAATGGACTGGATTACCGGGTCCATCATATCGGCCCGATGTTCCTTGAACCTGTCGCGACCAGGCCTGTTCGGCGAACCCAGTGCCATGTAGCCGGTACAGATGACTCCGTGGCTGTTCATATACCTGCGAAGCTCTGTCTGTTGGAACAGTGGATGCATCTCCATCTGGTTCAACACAGGACGGGAGTACTTGCTCGTATCCCGGAGCAGTAGTTTCAAATCAGCCGCGGTATGATTGGATATACCGATGTCCACGATCTTACCGGCCTTCTTCAGCTTTACGATCTCTTCCCACGTCTCCATGAAGGCTTCGTGAATATAGGGCACGGCGTGAGGATTACGGTGGTCGCCGGCACAGCCCGGTGTATGCACATTAGGCCACGGCCAGTGATTCAGGTACATGTCAATCTTCTCAATCCCAAGTGCTCGCAGCGTGTTATTCAGCGCCGGGGCAACATCCTTCTTTGCCATGTGGCCGTTCCAGAGCTTACCGGTAATGAACAGTTCGTCACGCGACTTGATATAGCCCTTGCGAATGGCTTCCCGGATCGCTTCGCCGACAACCTCCTCGTTCTCATAGGCCCGCGCGGTATCAATGTGCCGCCATCCCACACGAATCGCCTCCACAGTCGCATCCTTCATGTAGGCCTGCGCCCAGTCAGAGTGAAAGGTTCCAAAAGCAGCAACCGGCATGACGGCACCGCCCGGCAGCTTGATCGAGTGCACTGAACGGTGATCCAGACCCTTGATCTTGTTATCGAAACATACTGGAGCAATTGCAGTTTTTGCAGTTTTCATTGAGTACTATCTCCTTTCTATAATCG
>JBAXMA010000354.1:0-4011 GCA_037134535.1 bacterium | reverse complement strand
TACCCCGCCTGAATCAGTGTCATCGCCGTCCTTGATCTTGAGATGTCGGGTCAGTGCGTCATGAATCAGGCCAGAGCCCTTGACGTGACATGCCGTGCCGTGGCAGATGCTGATTATGTGCCGTCCTACCGGTTTGTGACGGAACTGGGAATAGAACGTGGAAACACCGGAAATGGCTGCAGGAGTGATATCGGTAAGCTCACATACACGTCGAAGCGCAGCCTCCGGCAGGTATCGATAATGCTCCTGAAGTTTCTGCAGTATGGGAATGATGGCGGATGGTGTCCGACCGCATTCCGCGACCGCCATTTCCACTATGCTCAGATCAATTTGGTCAGCCATTTGAACAACTTCTCTCTATTTGCATAACCCAGCCAGACCGCGCTATTCATGAAGGGGCGTCCGTCAGCCGACGGATCCGCGCCCCCTGCGACTATCCTGTCACTATTCCGGCGGGCGTAGCAATCTACGCCGCTTCCATGACTCAATCTGTCCGCGCGATCTATGCCGAATCACCCGGCTCACACGCGTGCCTGTTCAGCCTCCGGGCGTACCGATACAGAACAGATTCGTCGCACCGCGCATAAGAATACGTCCGTTGACAAAAGCCGGCGAACAATCACTGGGCTCACCGAGCCTGGCCTTGCCAATTTCCTCATACTTCCGCCCGGCCTTAAGAACGATCACTTCACCGTTGCGTGCAACAAGGTAGAGCCGGCCTCCCGCTAAACCGGGTGAAGCATAGAACTCCCATGGCGAACTCTTATCCCAGATCACTTTTCCATTCTTGACATCAAGACATGTGATCGTGCCACTCGAATTTGCGAGAAAGATCAGCTCACCGTCGCTGACTGGCGACGCAACATCGCTGACACCGTCTTCCGACCGCCACGCGACATGGGTCGCTGACACATCACCACGCCCGTTCGGCCGTATTGCGTAGACCTTATCATGCGATACTGCGGCAATGACGAGTCCACCCGCATAAATCGGCGTCGGCGCCACGTCAGATCCGCCGCACTTGACACGCCAGATTTCTTTGCCCGTGCCTGGATTGTACGCAATGATCCACTCCTGTGCGACGGTGAGCAACTGGGGCCCCGACTCCGTGTCCACCACCACAGGTGTGGGCCACGAGTCCGGAACTGGTCTGTCAACACTCCAGGCCTTTCTCCCCGTGCCAGCATCAAGTGCTATCAATTGCGACTTCTTGCTCTTGCCGACATCAGCATCAAACTGGACAAGGATTCTGTCGCCGTATTGCGCCAGAGAAGCCGAGTAACCGTACTTATTCTCAGGGATGCCAAGATCCGTTATCCAGATTGGCTGGGCACAGAAATCTATGGCGGCAACATCTCCATTCGCAAAGATGGAATAGATAATAGCGCCATCCACAACTGGTGTAGACGCCGCAAAACCGGTATCACCGTTCACCTTCATGGGCCTCTTGACGCTGTCCGTCGCCGATTCAACACCACCAGCCCAGAGCCTTATACCTGTAGCAAGATCATAGCAGTAAACCTCCCGTTTCTTGTCCGAGGCGCCGGTCACAAACACACGGTTCCCCCACACCACCGGCGAACTCATTCCAGGCAGTGGAACATTCGCCCGCCACAAGATGTTACTGCCGGTCTTTATATCCCACGAAACCGGCAGATTGCTGCAGATGGAGACACCGCTACCTTCACTGCCGCGGAAGCCGGGCCAGTTCGTAACCGCATCAGCCTGGTTCAACCTGGTCACAGAAGACACAACAGTACCCCTCACCGGCTTTTCCGGAAGACCGACTACAATTGCTCCGGTAATGATCGCAACTGCCGTTCCGGCTATAACGAACCGCGCCATTGCCGATGACTCCAGCTCCTCCGCTGACGGTGGATAGTGGCGCGCATCAGGCAGTCTCCGCTTTATGACAACCATCGTCTTAAGGCACGCGAGCGCCAATGCCACGCCAGCAAGCAACAGGTAACTGCCAGTGCGCAATGATGTGAGGCCTGCGAAATAGAACCGTCTTGCCACAAGGTCAAGGTCTCTGATCTTAGCCTTCACCGCGTCATCCGTGGGATTCTCACGCAAACTAGCCCGCAACTGATCAAGCTCGGTCAGATTCAGCGGCGATGAAGTCCTCACCGTGAGAAGACTGGAAACCATCAGGATGGCCACCACCACGGAAAATGACACCGAAACGATCGCCAGCACATAGGCAATTCGATAATACAATCTGGAGTTACTCTCAGCAGTCTTCACCACTACCTCCCGCCCTATTTCTCACGCAGTGTCGCGCGCACTCGCGAAATTAAAGTCCATGTGCCTGTTCAGTCTCTTTTCATGCGGGCGCAGCAAGCTGCGCCCCTACATGACTCAATCTGTCCGCTCGACCTATGCCGAATCATCCGGCATCTGACGAATCACTTCCCATGACCCTGTTCAGTCACTTTTCCCTGCATACCCTTACCACTCTTGTTCAGCCGTTCATGTTCCTTTGGACACGACATATAGCACCGGGCACAGCTCAAGCATGTGCCTCTGTCCGGTTCGTAAGAAACGCGAGTCCTGCGGATCGAAGCCCCGATCAGACTGAAACCGAACACCGCACCAGCGAACCCTCCCAGAAGCCATCCGCCCCTGTGGAAACGTTTCAGGACTGCATCACCCTGCGCGACAAGCTCGGCCTTTGTGGCACCACTGCCGCCGAAAGCTTCGACCTCAAATGCCATTGATTTCATCTGTGCCGGGTTATTCGCCCGCAGCGTTTCAACAAGCCTGACAACGGGACTCATGCGCGACATTACAGCATCAAGACGTGACCCTGCCCAGCCACACGCAATCACGAGCACAGGCAGAAGACAGAGAAGCAGGCCCAGTCGACTCATACCGGTACCCCGGTTTTCGGACGCCTGGCTCACATTCGGCACCTGAATGGCATCAAATGGACAGGCCCTCTCGCACAACCGGCACTTAACACACTCATCGGGTGTTATTGTAACCCGCCATTTCGAAAGCCGTGACGCCCAGTTCAACAGGACACCGTACGGACAGAAAAAGCGGCAGTATGGGCGCGCCACAACAATACCCAGCAGCAACAGCGCAACACCGGCCAGCATTATCGGCAGTTCGCCGCTGAACCTGAATAGCGGAACAAACGGATCCAGCCGGCAAATCACGTATGCTGTGCCAGTGGCGGCAAAAAGAACAGCAGCACCAAGATAGATGTATGGAATCAGACTGAGGCCCCTGGCCAGAGCTCTTGGAACCCTCACCGGGAAAAGAATCATCAGGTCCTGCACGGTTCCAAGAGGGCAAACCGCCGCACAGAAGACCCTGCCGAACAGGAGCGCGAACACAAGCGGAAGAATGAAGAATGCTGCCGCAACCAGCGGCAGCACATACTGGCCATCAAACAGCCATAGGGTTACGTTCTGGATTGAGCCGATGGGGCATATACACCCTTTCCGCCAGAAACCGAAGTACGCCACCGAAAAGACCGTCAGCAGAAAGACCCCGCGGCGCGATCTCTTCTTGAGAATCAGCCAGGCTGCAAGCGACAATGCCAGAAACAACACGCCTGCATCCAGCATTTCGAGTTGAGCCGATCGCGCGGCAGGCGCCGTAGACTCCGGTATGACATAGCCTTTTTCGAACTGCGGCTTCGGAAACCGGTTTTCCGAAAACGCCGACAGCGTCGAGAGCAGGAGCAGCACGATAACGGCGATTGCTCTCATTTGCATGCCCTCGATGTCTGGTCATTATCAGAGGCGCGGGTGGCACCGCGCCCTCCCGTTACAGGCATGAGGAGAGGCATCCCGGAAACTGCCCCTTTGCAATTATGCTCACCAACGTAGTTCATTCAATTCACCTTGAAAAGGCCATTGCGAGGAATCTGTCACCAATCCGCGACGAACAGGATTGAGAGAAACATACAACCACTTGTCACCGTAGTAACCAACCTCACGAAGCTGCGTATCCCAGCAATCTCGCTGCCACAAGGGTTCACCAACCCTGCTACGGGAG
>JBAXMA010000353.1:0-4019 GCA_037134535.1 bacterium | reverse complement strand
CGCGCGTACCGCCCTCGTATACCGATCCTTTCGTCCCGCGCAGGCCGCCGTTACAGGCGTGCCCGTTGGTAGCATCTGGATCACCTACTCCATGGACTCTGTCAGGCCCGTTGTCGTCGAATACGCCGCCATTGTCACTAGTCACGATAATGAGTGTGTTCTCTGAAAGTTTGAGACGATCGATCGTCTCAAGCACCTGGCCAATCGTTCCGTCAAACTCGACGATGGCGTCCCCGCGCACGCCGCAGTCGCTTGCGCCTTTAAATCTCGGGTTCGGCACACGTGGCACATGAATATTATGAGTCGCTATATAGAGAAAGAACGGCTTTGTCTGAGGTGAGCCAGTTGAAACGTTCTTCTCAATGAAAGCGCAGCTCTTATCTGCAATCACCGCGGCCATGTCCTCGTCTTTCCAAATCGCGGTCTTGCCTCCGGTCTGTGCGCCGATACGGGGAATGCCATTGATAAATGATTCAGGATCACCGCGGTTGACGCTGTAATCCAGCTTGATAGGATCGGCTGGATCCAGATTGACCACTCTATGATTCTCAACCCAGACGCAGGGCACACGGTCGCCGGTAGCCGGCATGATCCATGCATAGTCGAACCCGATTTCAAGCGGGCCCGGTGTGATCTCGCCGTTGTAATCAGTGGGAGTGGAGCCGAGCCCAAGATGCCACTTGCCGACAACACCGGTGGTATAGCCGGCCTGCTTCAGCAGCGACGGCAAGGTTGTGCGCCGCGGATTGATGAGCAGGCCTTCCTCACCGGAAGCGATCCCGGTGCCTTTCTGCCGGAATGCGTATGTGCCGGTCAAAAGTGCAAAGCGTGACGGCGTACACACCGCCGCCATTGAGTGCGCATCAGTAAAGCGCAGACCTTGCGCGGCAAGCCGGTCGACATTGGGAGTCTTGACCCTGGTCGCACCATAGCAGCCAAAATCGCCGTAACCAATATCATCGGCGAGAATGAAGATTATGTTCGGCGGCATGCCTTTCACTTCCACCACAGGGGCCATGGCCGCCGCTTGCGATCTGCGAAGCAAAACTATCATTGCCAGACCGGCACCAGCCATCTTCATAAAGTCACGTCTATTCGATAAAGGACTATATGTCACCATCTGCTCCTAATCTGCTGCACTGGTCTCAAATCCGGCCGTTCACAATAGTATCAGCAGCAGCTTACTCACTCAACACTCTTGTCTTTCTGTATTCATGCCGGTATCTTCACACAGGTGAAAGCGTATTCTCAGATCACCTTGGCAGAAACTGAAACCACGAAACAACTAATACGAAGGCATAATCAACTATGAAACCTTGTAAAGGTTCTGGCATTGCGAAGGTATTGGCTTGTGCTGTCATGTCCTGGCCGGCAGCCGGTGCATCAGCGGCTGATGGCGCGGCACTAAATCCATTCTTTGCAATGGATACCTGCCGGCCTAAAGAACAGCTTGATCTGCTCAAGGACCTGGGTTATGCCGGTTTTTCATGGGTCCCGTCCGGCAGCATGAAAGCTGAATTGGATGCGGCGCACAGTCGCGGGTTGAAGATCTTTGCGGTGTATACCGGGTCACGTTTGAAAAACGACAAGTTTCAAAATGACCAGGCAACTCTGATCGCATCATTGAAAGACACTGAGACTGCGGTCTGGCTGACCGTACAGAGCGACTCCTTCAAGAAATCAGATGAGGCCGGAGATTTACTGGCCGTACCCGCACTCCAGACAATGGCGGACAACGCGGCAAGTAACAGTGTCAGAATTGCGCTTTATCCGCACACCGGTTTCTGGGTCGAATCAGTCCAGGATGCCATACGAATCGCCAGAAAGGTCAATAGACCGAACTTCGGCGTCACATTCAACCTGTGCCACTGCCTGATGGTCGGTGATGAAGCAAAGATTCCGGAACTGCTGACTCAAGCCGGAAAGCATCTATTCCTTGTGACCATTGATGGTGCGGACAAAGATGCCGGCGGCACGAACTGGGACCGGTTAATACGCCCGCTCGATGAGGGAAGCATGGATTTGCTGCCAATCCTGAAGAAGCTGCGCGAAATCGGTTACTCCGGTCCAATTGGCCTCCAGGGATATGGCGTAAAGGTGCCGCCGCTCGAAAACCTGACCAGATCATGGAAGGCCTGGCAGAAGTACAACGAACGGCTTTTGAAATAGAAAATAGACCAACTTTCTTCATGACATTTCCGGGCCATAGGCTATCTTTCAGACTACGTTTTTCTATCGGTAACTATTCAAAGAGGAGGCCACTTCATATGATGTCACGCAGACTTGTCATGATCTTAGCAGTTGTTCTGGGCTTCTATAGCTTCGCATGCCCTAGCATCCAGGCCAAGCAACCGTTCCTACACCCGCTATTCTCCGACAACATGGTTCTCCAGCGTGAGATTAAGACGCCCGTATGGGGTTGGACGACTCCCGGCTCTGAAGTTACCGTCGAGCTCGATGGCAAAACCGCCACATGCAAGGCTGGCGCTGATGGCAAATGGATGGCCGAACTGCCGCCTCACAAGGCCGGTGGTCCGTTTGTGATGAAGGTGACCGGACCTGAAGCTGTGTCACTCCAGAATGTTCTGCTGGGGGATGTCTGGCTCTGCTCCGGCCAGTCCAATATGGAAATGGGCATCCGCATGTGCGACAAGGGCGACGAGGAAGTCGCATCCGCCAAGTACCCGGAAATCCGCCTGTTCACGGTGCCAAAGAGAACCTCTCTCGAGCCTGAGTCGTTTGTAAAGCCGGGTTCATCAATGCAGTCCAAATGGCTTGTCTGTAGTCCAGAGACTGCCGGTGCCGAAGGCTGGGGCGGCTTCTCGGCAGTCGGCTATTTCTTCGGCCGTGAAATCCACAAGACCGCCAAGGTGCCGATAGGGCTGATCCACAGTTCGTGGGGCGGCACAATATGCGAAGCCTGGGCCAGCGCCGAAGGGTTGAAAACGGTGAGCGACTTCAAAGACACGATGGCAACATTCGAGGCGCAGGTCGCACGCATGAAAGTCAGCGGCAGTAATCTCGAGAAGGACATGGAAGACTGGTGGGCGAATAACGATCCGGGCACTAAGGCCGGTTGGTCAAAGAGTGATCTCGACATCTCAGACTGGAAGCTGATGGAAGGTCTGCCGCAAATCTGGGAGAAATCAGGCCTGCCGAACTTTGACGGGGTCGTCTGGTTCCGCAAGATGGTTGACGTTCCAGTTGCCTGGGCCAGTATCGATGCAACCCTGAATCTGGCAATGATCGATGACATAGACACAGCTTTTGTTAACGGTATCGCGGTCGGAGGAACGGACAACTGGCAGACTCATCGTGGCTACAAGCTGCCCAAGGGCTTATTGAAAGCCGGCAGGAACGTTATCGCCGTACGTGTTCTTGATACTGGCGGCGATGGCGGCTTCCACGGCAGTGCCGCCGCAATGAACCTGGCCGCGCCTGGCCAGACGTCCATTCCGCTGGCAGGCAGCTGGCAGTATAAGGTTGCGACCCAACTTACACACACGAAACCGTTTCCACGCAGACTTAATGACAATCCCAATCAGACAACAGTCCTGTATAACGGCATGATCGCACCATTACTCCCCTATGCTATCAAAGGAGCAATCTGGTATCAGGGTGAGCATAATTCGCCTCATGCCGTACAATATCGGACCTTATTTCCAGCTATGATCGAACAATGGCGTGCCGATTTCAACAATCCAACTATGCCATTTTTGTTTGTTCAACTTCCGGGTTATGCCAATGCGGATGCTAACAACAGACCTATTTGGCCTGAACAACGTGAATCTCAACTGTTAACATGGCAGAACTTAAAAAACACAGGAATGGCTGTAACAATTGATCTTGGCGATAAAACAAACATTCATCCAACTCACAAAGAACCGGTTGGCAACCGATTAGCAGCCATTGCTCTGAATACCGTTTATGGAATGAATATTCCTTACTCAGGCCCCGTTTACAAAAGTGTTAAGTTCAGTAAAAATCAGGCTATAATAGCTTTTAATTTTGTTTATGAG
>JBAXMA010000352.1:0-4024 GCA_037134535.1 bacterium | reverse complement strand
GTCAGTTATCGCCGTAACTCTGGCCGCTGGCCGCTCCCCCGGTGCTCAATGATCACTCTCTGCGGAGCGCCGGGCAGTTCCTTGAATTTGACGAAGAAGGTCATACCGGAGATGGAAACACTCACGTCATTCCTTGTGCCGTTCGGGCGGTATGTCTGGCCGCGTTCCCAATCCTGGTTGACCAGCACGATCCGTTCGCGGAACGAGCCGTCGAAATAGATCGTATTCCCGTCTTCAGTCAGCCGCACGTTGTACCGCGTGGCGATCGTCTGCAGGCCGCGCCCGCTAAACGCGATCTCCTTGGTTTCTCCCTTGGCCAGATCGAATGCCACTGGCTCATATGGGTAATGTTTGCCGGCGTACTCAATGGACCCTCCCTCCACAGCCACCTGCACAATGTCTCCATACCTGGCGTTCGCGTAGATCTGGCGAACCCGTTCCTGCGCAGCCTGCTCCTGCTGCTGTCTCAGCCGATCCTGTTCCATGCGCTGACTCTCTGCTTGCTTGCGCCGGTCTTCATCAATTGCGTACTGCTTTGCCTGATACTCCGCCTGCTGCGCCGGCGGCAACGCCTCCCATTGTTGCTGTGTCAGCCCCATTGGATAGCGCGTCATGCAGCCCGCAACGCAGAAACACATGACCAGACCAGCCATCACACGCTTCATTTTCTCATCCTCCAGTATTACAGACGAGGTGCCACGGCCTCTCTTTCACTTCAGAAACGTGAATCTTACACCATCGCCAGCAGAAGAGTAGACAGGATTACAGGATTTCTCAAACACTGCCGCAGTCAGCATGAAAGAAACGGTTGCATTCTTCGTCATACTACCATGAAGATGGGCGCATTGGTCAATGGCTTGGGCAAGGGCGCAGGCGCGGACAAACAAAGCACGGGGAAGGGGACGCATGACAATCAAACAACGGCTGGCAAAGGTGGAACGGGAACTCGCCAGGATGAAGAAAATGATGGCAGCGGAGGCGATCCCAGCCGACAAGCAGGTAATTCGGGCCAAGGCGTTCGTAATGGTGGACGATAAAGGTCGGGCGCGCGGAAAGTTCATGATGAACAAGGCCGGCATGCCGGTACTGGCCCTACTGGATGAGAAAGGGAAGATTCGCATCGGGATGCGCGTTAGCGAGAAAGATGGGCCGTGGCTCAGCGTGTGTGACAAGAGCGGAAAGTCCCTCCTCTGGCTAAACGTGAGCGAGGAGAGCGAGGCCTGGCTGCGACTGTGTGACAAGAAGGGCGTGTCTCGCGCCGGGATGAGGGTGGGAGATGCGGGTGCGTCGGTGATGCTTGCTGATGCAAAGAAAGTTCGTGCCGGGCTCTACGTATTCGATTCCGGGCCCAGGTTGCTCATGTCCGATGCCTCCGGCAAGGAGCGTGTGACAGTTCGAGTGAACGAGAAGGGAGAACCGGGGTTGATTCTGGACGACAAGAAGGGACAGAACCGCGCCAGATTGTGCGCAGGCGAGACAGGTTCGGAGCTGGCTCTGTTCGACGGAGATGGTAAACCTGGAGCGTGGATGTCAGTGGATAAGGACACTGGGCCGAAGCTGTGTATGTTCGATAAGAATGTGCAAATTCGATCAATGCTGCGAGTGAACAAGGATGGGGCGTCACTGAGTCTGGCCGACGAAAAAGGTGAGCACCGCGTCAGCCTCGACGTGGAAGAAGGACAGCCGCAATTGAGCCTGCGAGATGAGAGTGGGGCCATTCGTACTGCAATGATCGCATGCAAGCGGGGACCGCTTCTGAGCATGCGGGATGCAAACGGTACGTTCCGTGCTATCCTGGCCGTTGCCGAGGGAACTGCTGGGCTGGCGATGCTCAACGAAGAAGGAAAGATGCGCGCTAAGTTGAGTGCGGACAAAGAAGAAACGAAACTGGCACTTTTTGATGAGCATGGGGAAACCCGTGCCAGGCTTCAGCTCGGAAAAGGCGGGCCGACCTTTGCCCTCCGCGACAAGAAGGGGAAGCTCCGCGCCGGCATGTTCGAGACAGAGGAGGTCGGCGCAGGAATGTTAGTGGCCGACGAGAACGAGAAGGGCCTATGGAAGG
Organism: bacterium; assembly: GCA_037134535.1. GTDB lineage: Bacteria > Verrucomicrobiota > Kiritimatiellia > SPBP01 > SPBP01 > JBAXKQ01. Next base: position 1,962 of record JBAXMA010000352.1, on the reverse strand, counting down.
CGCCTTGAAAGCACCTGCGGCCTTTCGCCTTCTCGAGTTCTGATTGCATAGGGCAATATGTATCCCGGATACAGTACAAGGAAGAAGAATCTCCTCCACCAGGCCTGACGGCAAACAATCTGACATACGACCTCTCTGTCCATGCATTCCAATGCTCGTGGTTTGAAGTCCTGATAGTACTCATCAATCTTGGCTTCACCGTGCTCCTTCGCGATTTCTTCGAGCAGCTCGCCATACACGGCTTCGTGTCTGTATTTATAACCCGGCGCAGCAGTGCTCTTCGAGTCGACTGGGGCGCGAAGCGTACGGTCAGGTGCTTCATTGGTCCTCCGTATCCTTACCAAGTAGGGAACTGCGTAGACGAGATGGGACAGAAGGAACCGGACTCTCCTGCGCCAAGGCTGACGGCAAACGATCTGGCAGACTATTTCTCTATCTATAGCTTCCGCAGTAAGAGGCCTGAACTTTTTCAAGTACCCGCTAATCCAGCCATCCCCGTCGTATCCGTATTTCTTCGCCATCGCTCTCAGCAGTTCGCCAACCATCTCGAGGTGTTTGTTATGTCTCACAGGTTTCTCTCCTTTCCCAATCTAGTTTTCGGAATAGCATAGAAGACTCTTTCTCGCAATCATGCCCTCCGAACACGAAGCGAGTTGACCGCCCGTTGAACCAGGTGCAGGGCGGCGCGTGCCGCCTGACCATCCGTCTTCTGACGGGACGCGATATACCGCCAATAGTCGGCCCGGATCTCCCTGCCATCCGGCGCAATGTCCACGCCCTTCCTGTCAATTGCCGCAACAACGCGGTCGATAAACCCTCGTTCCTGCGCCAACTCCGCATCCAGCATACTGTGGTACTCCTCGCGCCGCTCCCGCCTATCACTGTGCTTTGACATACGGCACCTCCTTCTTTTGTTGTGACCACTCATCCCAAACCGCACCCGCAACGCGACAAATTGTCAAAGAACAATTTCTTCTGTCTTATGTCGTGGTCTGGGGCGACTTCCTACGTCCCACTTCCCACACAAAGTCTATGGGCTCCTCCGAACCCCGCCCTTCCGGCTTTCGCCTCATCAGGCCTATTATAGACAGTATGGTGATGTTGTTTTGGAGCTGTGAGGGATGTCTGAGGCTTGCTACGACCTATTGCCGTCTATAAAGGTTAGACGAAAGCTGAAGCCGATTCTTTCATGAGAATGAAGAATAATGGGAGAAGATCGTAATCTGCGGGCCACTCCTTCGCTTTCCTACGCCTGGGGCCTACCCATTCTCAGCGGCGCACGCAGAAGTGCCAGCAGAATCATGCACACCAGATAGCCGGCGAGGAAGCCGACCCCGCATTATTGTTCCAGCAGCAGTCTGGCTGACTCAAGTTCCTTGGCAGCCTGTTCTTTGCCTTTGGCCTTGAGTTCATCTATCTTCATGCCAAGTTTATTGGCGAACTCCTTCCTGGCCTTTTCATATGCGGTGGCTCCGTTCGTCCGCGCTTCGCTCGCCAGATCTTCAAGGTCTTTCTTCATCTGCGCCCAGGCAAGTACAGCCTCGGGGCTCTTGAAGGGGTAGGCGATGAAGGTGTCTACTTTTTGCGCGAATTCCGGAGATGCCAGTGTCGTCTTGTATTTGTCCCACTGGTACTTCACGAACCAGATAGATAAAATGAGGAGTCCGGCGGCAAACAAGAACATAAGGAGCTTCATGGCACCCTTCATGAGTTTGCCGAAGACCATCAGGACCAGGACTATCACAGCTATAACAGGAAGAATAGACGTCGCGTATCCCATCCCGCCGAACCAGTCTAGAAAATTGGTATACTTGATGGTTTCGAGCAGCGTAGCTTCGGGAACTTGGCTGTTCTTAGGGAGTGGTTCGGCTTTTGTATCTGAGCCTCCAAGAAGTAAAAGAACCGACTTCTCGTAGGGCGCATAGTTTCTCAGGGCTCTTGCTTTGACGCCGGTCTTTATCT
>JBAXMA010000351.1:0-4040 GCA_037134535.1 bacterium | reverse complement strand
GTCTCGGATTCTGCGCCGTTTCATGGATTCTTGCCTGGACCAGATTCTCCTGGTTCACCCCGCTTCAGCACTTCACATTCAGTCCGCCCTGGTTCGCCTACATTGTCGTCGTCAACGCTCTAACTTACCGGCGTACGGGCCATTGCATGCTTAAGGACCGCCCGCGTTACTTCTTTGCCCTGTTTGCGGCAAGTGCCGCATTCTGGTGGTTCTTCGAATACCTCAACCGGTTCGTCCAGAACTGGTACTACGAAGGCGTCGCCGGCCTCTCTTCAATCGAATACTTCGTCTTCGCCACTCTCCCCTTCTCGACCGTACTTCCGGCGGTCCTTGGTACCTACGAGTGGCTGGAGTCAATTCCCGGTGCCGGCGCCGGACTGGACAACTTCTTCAGGATCAACATCCGCCGCACGAAGGCTGCTGCCTGGATTCTGCTGGCAGGCGCTTGTATCGGCCTCGCCGGCGTAGGTGTCTGGCCTGACCTCTTTTTCCCCCTGCTCTGGCTGGCGCCGCTCTTCATCATGACATCACTTCAGGCAATCCGCGGCGAGAATACCATCTTTGCGCCGATCAGGCTCGGGTGCTGGCGCAAACTCTATCTCCTCGCCATGGCTGCACTCATTTGCGGTTTCTTCTGGGAAATGTGGAATGTCTCAAGTCTCGCCAAGTGGAAATATTCCGTTCCATTTGTAGGCGAATTCAAGATCTTCGAAATGCCGATTCTCGGCTTCGCCGGCTATCTGCCCTTCGGCCTGGAGTGTGCGGTGATCGGCGAACTGGTGAATCGTCTCATCACCCGCCACACCGACCAGCGGGAAAGCGACACCGCTCGATCATCCCGTCGTGGAATCTTTGCCTCCATAATTGCACTGATCATCGCTGCAGGCATCTGGCTGCCCTGTCTGCACCTGCTGTTCAAACAGGACGTCTCCGCATTCTTCGCAGACAGGGGAATCCCGCCGAAAGCAAAGGCAATCGCCGCGCGCCAGATCAAACTGTGGTCCAACCCGGAACTCCGCGCCGTGGAAATAGGCAAAATGCGCGGAAGCAATGCCGAGTGGGATTTTATGGCACGGACCTACTTCGTGCTTTCGCTGGCAAACATGGCTATTCGAGACCCATCAGGCAAGGCCGATTATCTCAAAATCATGGACTGCATCATTGAAGAAACCATCAGTCTGGAAAAGAAGAACGGCATCTATTACTTCCTGATGGACTATGCCAGGGCAGGACGTTTCATATCCACAAACAAACGCAGCCTCTTTCAGGATGGCGAAATAGCCCTGATGGTAGCCTCACGCCGCATGGTGGAAGAGAAATCTGAATATGTGCCAATACTCCGGGAACGAGTCGAGTTCCTTCTTAAATCCATGCAGGAAAGTCCCGTGCTTACGGGCGAGAGTTATCCGGACGAGTGCTGGATATTCTGTAACGCTATCGCACTGGATGTGATCCGCATGGCCGATGTTCTGGACGGCACGGATCATGCAGCATTCCTCGACAAATGGATGGCGACCGCCAAACTGAAACTGATAGACGACAGCACTGGTCTATTGATTTCAAGTTGCTCATTCGACGGCACAATCGACAACGGTCCGGAAGGATCATCGATCTGGATGATTGCTCACTGCCTCCAGATTATAGACCACAACTTTGCTAAGGATCAGTACCGACACGCCAAAGCCGCACTGGCGCGAAACGTCCTTGGCTTCGGATACGCGGTGGAATGGCCCAGGGCATGGAAGGGCCAGAAAGTCCCTGACGTTGACTCTGGCCCTATCATTCCGATTCTGGACATCAGCGCCGGCTCAAGCGGCATGGCATTCCTCGGTGCCGCTTCATTCAGTGACCGGGAATACCTCTCGGCACTGCTGACATCTCTCACGATGGGCGGGCTCCCCGTCGAGAGGAATGGACACCTCAGGTATTGTGCAAGCAATCAGGTTGGCGACGCCGTCCTGCTCTATTCAATGGTTCAGGGCCCGCTGTGGCGGGATGTCAACGCACGATATGCGGCCATGAACGGCACACAGAAGGAGAAACGATAGTGAAACTCTTCAAACTTACTTCCCCAATTGACGAAATGCTTTCCGCACGCGGCCTGCTGACCAGGGCTGCCGTAATAGCTGCGCTGTTTGCAGTCTGTCACCTGGCCGGCATGAGGGAATACGCCAGCTTTCTCTGCGGTATGGCTCCCTGCGCGAACGGTCTGGGCAGCGTGCTCGCCTTCCTGGGGCTCATCTATGTGCTTGCTTACCTGTCCTTTGTAGTGCTCGTACCAGTTCTTGCAATTGCCTCCGGCCTGCTCTGGGGCTGGCACAGAATTGACCGAACAACTGCACGCTGAAGTCTATTGTCTTATCTTAGCCAGATCAGCCACAGCCCATGACTCCAGCAGCGACATCTCATGCTGCTTGAGTTTATCCGCGTGACGTGTGGCAACGACCCGTTCAAGCTGCCCAACGGCAGCAGGCATTTCACCGCGCATCCAGGCCGATAATCCCAACACATAGAACCGGTACATCCCTGCCTCTTTCCAGTCATAGCCAGGTCCCGGAATTGCGAGCTCATCCGGCTTGATCTTACCCAGGAGGCAGGCAGCCAGAGGGCTTATGTTCTTGTCACCCATCTCAAGAGACCGGCGCCACAGTAATGTCGCTCCCTGTACATCACCTTCGGTTCGCCACTTGAGAATGCCGGCGAGCAGCAATGCGCGACTGCGATCAAACGAACCAATATGTCCGGCGGCCGCCAGTTCTTCATAAAGCGTCAAGGCCCGGTTACTATTTCCCTGAAGCACTGAAATCCGTGCAAGTTGAAATGCGGTGTCCGGCGGCCAGTTCACGTAGGTCCGAAACTGATTCAACACCAACTCCAACGTCGGCCAGTTCTCCTGGCGGAAATAAATGCCCTGCAGAAGCCTGAGCGCCTCCCTGCTGTTAGGCCACCGCTGCAGTACCTCTCTACACCGCGTAACAGCCGCATCGTCCTTCCCGCTTCTTGCATCGCAACCGGCCAGCCCGAGCAATGCCTCCGCACAGCTTTCGTTCCTGCGACGGGCTTCAGTAAAGCTCGCACTGGCCTTTTCGATACCGTTTGTCCAAAGGTGCGCGTAACCCATCTGGAGCATGGAATCAACGCGGCCCGGCAGTTGCTCAGCCGATATAGTATAGGCATTTATCGCGCCGTCTATATCCCCGCAACTCATTCGCTTCTTACCAACAAACAGCCAGTGATCGATTATATTCCGCCCGGCCAGACCAGTGTAATCGGGCAGTACAACGGCATAGGCGACAAGCAACCCAGCCCCCGCAACCAGCAGCGGGCGGAACTGCCTGCTCCTGATCCTATCCACAACGTCGACAAGAAACGCCGCCGCAAAAGGAAGCAAAGGCACCACGAGAAGCAGGCGGAACCGTGACGCCACCTGGAACGGAAGAATCGATATCAGATAAACCGCAGCGCAAGCCCAAACCGGCACAGCTCGCGCCTCCTTCCTGCTGATAGCCAGGACTATGCCGGCAACAGCCAACGGAAAGAGGTATCCGAACCCCGGCCACAATACACAACCAAGCAGACTGGAGCTGTTCTTGAACCTGTAAGTGTCTATCTCCTGGCTCACTTCATAGTTGCCCAATTGCATAAGAAGTTTCTTCCCCTGCAGGGCAAGCCATGCCACTGGCCTGGTCCGGACGATATCAATGGTCTTATCAAGCCAGTAGCTGCCTCTCTCAAGCGCCAGGGTCCTGCCTTCGAGTAAAGGCTTTGTCTCAAGATTGGTCCACTCCCAGCCCGGTGACACAATAAGTCCGCCGAAATCAGGTTCATTCCCGATATACAGGCATTCGGTGCCCTGCGTCCTCAACATCGGTGATCCCGTAAGCTTGAGGTTCCACATCATTATGGGAAACGACATCGCGGCCATTGGCAACAGCAGCAGGAGAAGGCGACTGGCCGCTGCGACAAAGCCAAGCCGGTGGCGAATCGTGTCCCACGCCAGCCAGCAGGCGAGTGCCCCGAGACACAAGACTGCATTGACC
>JBAXMA010000350.1:0-4040 GCA_037134535.1 bacterium | reverse complement strand
CGGCAGGCATACTACGGATTTCATAAATGAAGCCTGATAGCATCAGTGCGGGTAAAAAGGCGGCATTAAGCGCGGCTTGGGCGGCATTAAATTGATTACGCATTAAGGTAGACAGCAATAAGCCCATGCCCAGGCTACTGCTTAAGAAAAATGTGCCAATGCCCCAGAAGACGAACCCAAAGCCGGCGAACCTGTAGACATAAAGATCAATATTGTCGAGATCCGGCAGCCTCTTCAGCCAGGATGATGGATTCGGACGGCTTTTGCGCAGATAAAGTACCGAGAGCCCCATGGCGACAATCATTGTTCCAAGAGATATTTTATAAAGCAGAATGTGAATGACAAGCCAGATGGTTCCATAGGTCGGAGGAAGCGTCCTTATGCCGGGATTGTAGATGTTCCCTAGCGCAACCATCAGGAATACGGCAGGGAAGACAACGATGCTGGCCGGCCGGATCGGGGGAAAGAACCGGCGGAGAATAAAGAACATCACCAATGCACACCATGCATTGGACGAAAGGACTTCACTCGGCGTCATGTAAGGTCCATGGCCTGCAATCCGCCACCAGTACACGATCGCCAGAGAATGAATCGCAAACCCCAGACCCACCGGCCAGAAACTCCGTCGTTCCGCTTTTTCATTCTTGAATATGATGCCAAAGGCATTGGCTATGATCGCCGCCAGGTAGCAGAGCACTACCAGCCAGTTCATTCCTACGTAGATCGCCACTTGATTCTTATCCATGCCGGTCTTCTTCTCCCTGGTACACTATAACCCTGCCGCCTAATGATTCTCTCATCTGTTCATATTCGTTCCGGTACAGTCCGGCAAACCGGACAGCTCGCCAGGCCAGGGTACAGGCACCGGAATTCCAGCGCAGTGTGATTTCCTGCGGAGGCGTAAAATAATGAAGAAATCCTCCGAGACAGATGATGATGAACCCGAAGAACACACCGGGCAGGCCGGTAATGTCGGCAATAATCAGTCTTGACCATGACTCAAATCCAACAAGCCTGATCTTGTGCAGGCCTATCAGCCCCTCTCCTCCTGTCTTCAACGTCAATCTTCCCACTTCATTGCTATTTTGGTCGATTCGCAACGTCAGCAGAGGATCAACGCGATCAAATGACTTCATCTCCTGGTTTACCACATACTTCGCCTTCAGCACATAGCCATCCCCAAGTAAGTCCTTTAAAGTGTCGTAGCTCGCCTGGTCTGGAGTTTTCGGGTGTCTCATTAGCAGTTGCAGTTTTTCGGTCTGTCCTGAGGGACCGCTTATTTCCACAAAGAAAGCATGCCCGAACTCGACCCCCTGATAGTACCGCACACCTTTATGGTGAAGGATGCTATTGATCTCGACCTTCTTTGTATCCACCGGGCCGGTCGGGGACAGGAATGAAACTGTTGAGACTAACGACTGCAAGCCATATGTATCAGGCCGGAAACTATAGGCAATGTGGTCCATCCGTATGGCTTCAGCAAGTTTCAGCGGACCGGCAAGCATGCCATGCTCCTCGGCTAGAAGTGGTTCGTCAGGCAATTGCTTGAAGCCGCTGGAGATTTGCACTATCCCATACCGTTGCGTCAAGGCTACGAGAAGCGATGCGGCAATTACCGTCATCATACCCAGATGAAGCAGTGCATTGCCCCAATAGCCCCATGGATGGCGCACCATCAAGACGACACCACCCCTTTCATTGAGCCGGAGAAAGCCGCGGCCGGCAAGACATTGCCCGATGGCTTCACTCGACGCGGATGTCTCGAACAGATCGACTGCGGAATCGGACCGGTTCCACGCGAAGGTCCGTCGCCATGCAGCAGCGCACTGGTTCCAAGCCGAAATGGAAAGGGCAGTCACCACACCGGTCAGTATCAGGGCAAACAGCGGATGGGTATAGATGCGGTACAGCCCGAGAATATCCGCCCAGGAATTGATGTTCGGGTGCGCAGCCTGCCACTTAACCATATCTTCAGTCGTTGTTGCAAAACGCTGAGGAATGAAAGCCGTCAGGGTAAGGGCACACAGCATCGCCACGATCATGAAGATAATTGTGGTGCGCGAAATAAGACTACGCATGATGACTCTCATTACGGCAATAGCTCTTCCTGGCGACTCGCTAGTAGGGCTCATATCACAGATGTTTGCACTTTTGCGGGGGAATCATCCCCTTCTGTCAGAGTGCCGGCATCTTGCGCTTTCCATCGGCACAAGAACGGTTTCTGGCATTGCTCGATCAGGGACGGGAAAGAGGATGTGCCGCCGAGATTGCGGCAATTGCCTCTGCCATTTCAGGCGGCATCTTTCCCAGCTTGCCGAGCTTTTGGGTGATAAACGAACTGCTCATTATCAACTTCATTGACCTGAGCATATAGTCACGCTTGAACGGATCCTTCACATTCAGCACTTCTCTCAGCTTTCCCATGTAGAAAACGCGGTAGCAATTGACGATCGAACTGTCGATGTCTTCGATAGTCATATTCACCGGTTTAATCACCGGATCTATGAGATTATATTTGCGGTAGTCCTTACTTACAACGAAAGGCTCAAGCTCCTTGTACATGTCGGCGTACGGCCAAGGGGCAAGCGCAAGGTAGTGTGCAAAGTCAGGGTTGTAAACTTTCGAAAGCCGCAGGGTACGCTCTACAGACGTCTTTGTCTCGTGGGGGAATCCGAGTATGAAGCTCGTCTCGGTTATGATGTTATGCTGATTGAGCAGGCTGATAGCGTCCATTCCGATCTGCACTGAGACATCCTTCTTGATCAGGTCAAGTGTTTCCTGGTCGGTTGCTTCAACGCCGACATAGATATGGATGATTCCGGCGGCACGGTACTTTGGCAGGATATCGCGATCCCGCACTATGTCCTCGGGCCGTGTTTCCATCAGAATACTGATGCCAAGTTTCTTTTCAATCAGCAGGTCAAGCAGTGCTTCCCACCTCTGCCTGTTCTGCGTTGGATATTCATCGGAAAACAGAACCACATCCATGCCGAAACGCTTCTTAAGCATCTCAAGTTCTGCAACCACTTCTACAGGCTGCCTGCCCCGCCATGTTTTATGCCAGAATTTCTGTTGTGAACAGAACTTGCAGTCATGATCGCAGCCCCTTGATGTATTGATTGCCCCCAGCCTGCTGCCGGGCATTACGAAAAGCGTATAGTCATTCCACTCGATCAAATCCCATGCCGTTTCCAAAGAGTCAAGGTCTTCAACGAAAGCACGGGACCGCGTGACGATCGTTTGCCCTTTGTCACGGTATGCAATGCCGGCGACAGTCGATGGAGACCCTTTCCGCTCCAGGCATTCCAGGAGTTCCTGCAATGTCTTTTCGCCTTCGCCCATTACCACGTAGTCGACCGCAGGGTTCTGAAGTGTTTCCTCACACATGAATGTTGGATGAACGCCGCCTATGATTGTAACAATTCCGGGATTAATCTCCTTCGCGACCTTCAGGACTTCCAGGGCATCAAGAATCGTAGCAGTAATACCCGTCGTTGCAACATAGTCGGGTTTTGATTCCTCGATGACTTTCCTGATTCCGTCTTGAGTCACCCTCTTGGTCATGGCATCGTAAATAACCGCTTCCAGGCCGCTCTTCCTTGCCGCCCCGGCAAGGTAAACAAATGTAAGCGGAATCCAATGCCCGGCTGCTTCGACTACGCCGCAATGATAGGGAGGAGTGATGAAGAGTATCTTTGACTTCGTCATTTATGGGCAAGATTGTACCAACCACAACAGACATAATGCAAGTCAAGATCGACAGTCAAGATCGGGCAACGGGGCAACGCAGGGCTGCGTCAAGAAAGGCAGCCAAGCTCATTCCGCGGCTCGGCGGGACGCCTCGCCCCACCTGTTGTTGGCATTTCTTCGATTGGTGGGGCGAACCACATAGCTATCAAGCTAAGGACCCCCACGGCGCACGTTGGCTAACTGATCAATCGTCCTCGTATTGGCGCCTGTTTGGAGAACGAAAGACGACGAGCAGGGCGCATCTGCGATTAGGTGTTGTAGCCGTCCCTGTGAATGAGCAATCAAGAGAC
>JBAXMA010000349.1:0-4058 GCA_037134535.1 bacterium | reverse complement strand
GGATTCCATGTGGGTTCAATGCCCATGTGACGGCAGGCTTCCCGATAAACCATCAGCGTCCCCATGACCTTGCCCTCGAATGAATGGCCGGCAATGTGAGGGGTGGCAATGTTGACCCGAGTCATCAGTTCCTGGGGATAGGCCGGTTCGGGGTCCCATGTGTCGATAACTGAGCGAGCAACAACGTTCCGGCTCATGGCATCGAGAAGGGCGGCGGTCTCCACTGCCGGGCCGCGTGCACAGTTGATGAACAGGGAGCCGTGCTTCATGCTGGCGAAGAAGTCCTTGTTGGCCATGTGAAGAGTGGCATCAGGCCCCTCGCGGGTGAGGGGAACATGAAGGGAGACAATGTCAGCTTTCCGCAGGAGTTTGTCCAGAGGAACGAATTGAACCTCGTCATTGCCTTCCACCCGCTCACGGGGTGGATCGTTGTAGATAACATTCATGCCCAGTGCCTTTGCTTTCATGGCAACCAGACTGCCGACATGTCCCACTCCGATTATCCCCATCGTCTTTCCCGCGATATGAAAGCCGTGACGTTGCGACAGGCAGAGCAGTGCCGAAACCACGTATTCTGAAACGCTGTTGGCATTGCATCCGGGCGCCGCACACCAGCGTATATTCCTGCTCCCGAGATATGCAGTATCGATGTGGTCGAATCCGATGGTTGCTGTGCCTACGAACTTAACATTGCTTCCCTCGAGCAGCTTGCTGTTCACTCGTACAGTGGAGCGAATGGCAAGGATGTCCGCATCGCGGACAGTGTCAGTGCTTATGGTCTGATCGGGAATGACGACCGCCTCGCCGATCGTGCTGAAGGCTTCTTTTGCAAAAGGCATGTTTCCGGAACAAATGATCTTCATGCACGACATGTTGCAGATCAGACGGGCGCATTACAACGAAAAAGGATCGACCTGCGCAAAATCGAATGATTTCGACGTTGTTCCTGCAGCCCAGCAATAGAATGCTCCTCCCGTTCGTTTGTTGTGCATAAGTTCCTGGAATGTCTGAACTTAGAACATGGTGCTGCCCGGGTCCGATGCGATGACTGCCGGAGCAGGCTGTAGACCGGAGACTGCAGGCTGTAGGCTCATGTCATGAGAGATCGCACAAAGCTCCGTGCGTTTGAGCTTGCCGATGCGCTGGCACCCGCCGGCATAATTCAACCGAGTGCTTGCACTTTCTGCTCCATTCTGACACCTTACCACCATGAAGGAGCACGTTTATGCCACACACCACAGCCAGTCGCCATGTGTTCTGAAAAGCGATTTCTTGCCAACTAATCTGCCACAGGTTCAGGCAGTGAAAAGGACAAGAACATGAAATCCATTTCAGTACGAGATCGAGCGATATTGAGACAGCGGGCGCAGCTCCAGCGCGACTATGCCAATGATCCCCGGAACGACATCATCCTGAAGAAGTGGCGGGCGCAAGCCGCGGGACGACGTGAATCACCGCCCATCCGGCTGCTCTTCTCCAATTTCAACCATGAGGTGATAACCCCGCGTCTGAAGTGCGAGGATGGGCATGCACGCTGGATCGAGGCCGGTCTCCTTGGCAAGTTGGTTGGGCGCGAGCTGTTCGACGACGATACACCAGTTTCGCCGACCTTCGACATGATGTGGCACACGCATGTGCGACCGTTTGGCCTCGAAGCCGTGATCACTCGAGCACCCGGTCCCAACGCGCAGGGATTTCACATCGATCCTGTCATCAGCAATCTGGCCTCTGAGGTGGATAAACTGCGCGGCGGATCATTCGGGGTCGATCGAGAGGGAACAGCGCGTCAGCGTGAGTTCATGGAGGATGTTCTTGGGGATATCCTGCCGGTACGCATGGTTATGGATAGCCTGCCAGGGTGGATCACCAACCCCTTAGTCCACCTGATGGGTATGGAAGCTTACTACTTCGCCATGTATGACTGTCCGGCCGCGGTGCATGAGGTTATGGAGATGGCGACCACGGTCTACGAACGCTATTACGACTTCCTTGAGGAAGAGCACTTGCTGCTTCCGACGAATGACTCCGGCCCCCTGGCTCAGGAATCCTTCGCTTTCACTGATGAACTCCCGAGCGAGAAGGTAACGCGGACAACGGAGTGCTGGGGCTTTCTCGAGTCGCAGGAAACGACTGCAGTCTCGGCGGATACATTCGGCGAGTTCGTCTTCCCGTACCAGCAGCGTCTGGTTGACCGTTTCGGTCTGCTCTCCTACGGTTGTTGCGAACGCGTTGACGCCATCTGGCCGAAGTACCTCTCAAGGTGGGCCAAACTCCGCAAGCTGTCCGTCTCCCCATTCAACGATGAACCTCGCATCGGCGAGTTCCTGCGCGGCAGCCGGATCGTTTATTACTGCAAGCCGCGCGCAGAATTTGTGACTTGTGATGGGCCTCTCAACGACGAGGCAATCACTGCGTATTTCAAGGGAGTCTGCGAGGCGGCGAGAGGTTGTCTTTTCGAGATTGCGCAGCGGGAAGTGGGGACGATCTTTGGTGATTTTGAGCGGGGTCGGCACTATGTGCGTCTGACCAGAGCAGCAGTGGATGCCTACTGGCGCCCCTGACCAAGTCGGCCCAAAGGATCAGACCTGAATGGTACTTAGTTAAGACCTCAAACTCTCTTACTCATGATAACGATTGTTGAAGGTGATTCATTTAGCGGCAGGTGAAAGTATCTCCACAATGTGTCCCTCGACAATGCTTGACGATGTTTCGGTAACATCAATATGAGTCAATAGCCCATTTCAGGCTCTTTGCATTCCCACGCCTAGGTAACCTTCAATATGAGCCGCCTGTTATCCCGCCTGTTCAATCTTGTTCATGCCCCCCGTTTGGGGTAAGATTACTAAATGAAGGTTCCCTGGAAAATAGCGATTGTTGTCGTGGCCATATTGCTTGCTGTTATGGTTTGCCACAATACTCGGCCGCGCCGGTTAACTGCTCAGGATACCCTCCTTGCCACTCCCGTGCCCGCCGAACTCGCGACACACGAGGCAGTGACCGGCAGATCTGAGCAGACGTCATCTCTTTGCGTTGTTAGCAATGTGCCACTTGCCGGAGGGTTTGCCGACGCAGATTATCGCAAGAGGGAAGTGACAAGGCTTGCACGGCAGGGCGCTGCGGAGAGACGGACTGCTGTTGAGCGTGCAGAACATGAGGGCTGGGATCCTCGCACGGAGACCGACAGCGAATCGTCCCGGCTCATTGCCATCAGGGACGGCAGACCTTATGTCCTTATCACGCATAACAGGAACGCCGGCATTTCCATCGCTGTAGACCGTGTTCGGAATACCGATCCATTCAATCTCAGCGGAAGCGGCAGAACGATAGGGCTCTGGGATGCAGGGCATGCGTTGAGCACTCACCAGGAACTTGCCGGCCGCGTTTCTGTCATGGACGGTTCGCCATACTGGCAAGGACATTCGACTCACGTTGGAGGAACGATCGGCGCTTCGGGTGTAGTCGCCATGGCCATTGGCATGGCGCCGGCGGTTAGAATCGACAGCTATGACTGGAATGGTGATCTTTCTGAAATGGCCTCCCGGGCAATGGCTGTTCCAGGTGAGACCAATAAGATTCAGGTTTCGAACCATTCTTACGGCCCATCGACCGGCTGGGTCGGTTTATCCCCGCTCAGGTGGTATGGCACATGGGGGGCGCAGGAATCCGATGGTTTCGGAAGTTATGAGACAGATGCGGCAGAGCTTGACACTATTTGTTGGAACGCACCGTACTATCAGCCCTTTATGTCATCAGGAAACGATAGGAGTGACTCGGTGCCTGCGGAAGGAGAATTCTTCAGTTACTACGACAGCGGGTGGCGCCAGACGGCCTACAACAGCAGCATTCATCCTCATGCTGATAACTGGGACAATGGCGGTTATGACACCATACCGACGCGTGGCAGTGCGAAGAACATTGTGACAGTTGGATGTGTCAATGATGCAGTGTCGGGCGGGACACGATTTCTGGCGGGAGCGACCATGACATCGTATTCAAGTTGGGGCCCTACTGATGACGGCCGGGTGAAGCCGGATCTCGTGGCGAATGGGGACATGGTC
>JBAXMA010000348.1:0-4066 GCA_037134535.1 bacterium | reverse complement strand
GCTCAATACAAGCCCTGTAAACCTTGTCACTCGAACCTTCCCTGAAAGCCAACTCGATACTATGTTCCATGTAGCCCTCCCTTAATGCAAAGGCCCGCCCCACCGTACAGGCAGAGTGGGCCATGTGTTGTTGATTGATTATGCCGCCGCAATCGGCAACTCCAGTTGCCTGCCTGGCTTGAGTATCAGAGCATCTGCCGGGACGCTTTCTTCCATTGCACCCAGTATCCCTGCCATCCTCCCGAATGCATCCAGCCCGTTCATCCTGATCTGGATCTTACACATGTGGACGCAGCGCAGGTCGATGTCGGTCCCGTACAGCCGCAGTCTATCTGTGCCCCACCGGCCCAATGACTCGTGTACCACGCCGGCAAAGGCCAGCAGCATGACACCTGACCCGACAGCCGGATCGCACACCGTGACAACGCCCTTGTCTTCTACCAACCGTGTAAACTGCTCCTTGTCGAACTGCATCCTGGCCATCATCTCAGCAATGCTATACGGGGTGAAATACTGACCGGCACGTACCGAATTGACATCTAGCCGCATGAAGAGTTGCCCCAGGATATCCTGAAAGGGCTCTCTTTCGACGCATGCTGTGTACAGTACCAGCAACCTGCCGAACTCTTCGCCTTCTGCGCGGCTGTAATTGTCCAGGCAGTCACGAAAGCCCTGTTTATCGGTAATGGCGTTCAGAAATGCCCACACTGCCTCCAGCCACTTCCTGTACAGTTCATACGGGTGCATGTGGCAGAAGACGTGGTTACTCTCGAAACCTTTTACCAGTGCATCGTAGTTGAAATTCTTCTCCATCATCAGGTTCGTCTCCTTAGTGCATGTTCTTAAGAATTACTTCCTCGGCTACCGCGCCGGTCAGCCAGTTGAACCCGCATGTCCGGCGCTCCTCACGAATCAACGCCAGCGCTTCTTTCAAGCCTGGAATCGGATCGTCAGGCTTGGGGAGCGGGCCATACTTGAGACACCGTGCCAACTGGAGAGCTGATTCAAGGGTGTATCCAGCGGAGTGTTCGCTCATAGGTGTCTCCTTTCTGTGTTGCGGGATCAATTACCCCATGTGAAGTTTGATAGACTGAAAATAGAAAAGCCCCGCCTGTACGGTGTATTCACACACGGGATACAGGAGGGGCGGGTGGTGGGTTTAGGGCGAGTTACTATGCTGCGATCTTCCTGCCGTTCTCTTCTTTTAACTGCGATGTAGCCATTCGGCACCGGCCTACCGCCCACTTACGCAGGCCGCCGATCTGCTCGTTCATCAGTTTGCTCAACGGCACTGTATCGTTAAGCGCAGTGGCGATGTCCAGCATGCCTGGCTCCCGGTTCAGGCTGAAACCAGCATAGAGCGAGTCTATATAGCATTGCTCAATCTCAGCCCCGGTGAAACCATCCGACGCCTTGGCCAAGGCCACTGTGTCGTAGTGACTCCAATCCCTGCCGTGCTTTGCGATCTGGATCTTCCAGATAGCCTC
Organism: bacterium; assembly: GCA_037134535.1. GTDB lineage: Bacteria > Verrucomicrobiota > Kiritimatiellia > SPBP01 > SPBP01 > JBAXKQ01. Next base: position 2,579 of record JBAXMA010000348.1, on the reverse strand, counting down.
CCGTTCAACAGGATTCGGCAGGTCTACGAAGAACAGGTCATCCCAGCGTCCCTTACGCAGCAGTTCCGGGGGAAGCTGGGTAACGTCGTTGGCAGTTGCCACAACGAACACGGGAGAGGTCTTCTCCTGCATCCAGCTGATAAAACTGCCAAACACCCGTGATGATGTTCCACCGTCAGTAGCACCTGAGCTCTTACTCCCTGCAAACCCTTTCTCCAGTTCGTCAATCCACAGGATACAGGGCGCAATAGCTTCTGCAGTCTGGATAACCGCTCTTATATTACCCTCAGACTGTCCTACCAGGCTGCCATAGAGCTTACCTGCATCCAGCTTGAGCAACGGTCTCCCGAACACACTGGCAGTCGCCTTGGCTGTCAGGCTCTTGCCCGTGCCCGGTACGCCAACGATCAGCAGTCCCTTCGGCATAGGCAACCCGTACTCAACTGCCCTGCGCGTAAACGCATCCCGGCGCTTGAGCAACCAGTCCTTCAGTACATCAAGGCCGCCGATACTGGCCAGCGAGTCCTTGACGTTAACGATCTCCAGGATCCCGTTCTTCTTGACCGTGGCCGCCTTCTCTCTGGCTACGATCCCGGAATCGACCTTCTTGGACTCGATTATGGCCAATGCGTACCCGTTTTCAGCCTCACCGCAGGTCATGCCGGTGGCCGCGTCCAGAACTTCATCCCGAGTATCACCGCTCAGCTTCTTGAGCTTGGCCGATACACATATACCGTCCAGCACGCGTCCCAGATCTTCTTTACCAGGCAGATTGAAGTCCAGCAGTGTAAACTCCCGTTCCAGTTCCGGCGGCAGTACCTGACGGCAGCCCAGTACAACCAGACATCGGCCCTTGCTCTTGCACCTGACCAGCTCATCCTTGATGGCCCGTATCAGCACAGGGTTACCGTCCTGCAGAAACATATGAAAGTCCCGCAGCAGCACAATACTGTTCTCAGGCAACTCCCCGGCAGATGTAATGGCTTCCAGAGGATCCTGAGCCTGTTTAACGTGACCGTCCTCAGTATCCACCATGCCAGTTGTTACCGACCAGGCAAAGAGCTTATACTTCAAACTCGTAGCTACGGCCTTGAGCTCTGCTTCAACCCGACTCTCTTCAGGGCTCACGATATACAGCCCCGGATGACCGCTCTTCACATAGTTGATGATTCTCTGTCTCATGCTTCCTCCAGCTTTGTATTGAAGTGCTGACGTTCCCATTCCAGACATGTCTCCCTTGAGGGCGAGCAGTACATGGCTACTCCGCTATTGTCGTAGACGCGCCAGTACTGGCTCTTGTTGTCGAACTCGATTGTGGTTGCGCGCTTTATTGACAGCGTCCCCAGCTTCGATAGGTCTATTGCCTCCGTGTACAGACAGTGCCCGGCACCATCAGGCGTGAAGACAATAGTTGTCATCCGCCCACCCGCTGGTGATTCTGAACCTGGCGATAGAACTCCGGCTTCTTTTCTTTACCTTTTTGCTTACCCAGAGCTTTCTCCAGGTATGCAGTAGCCTTCTCGCAGTCCGCCCCCTTGAATCCGACGGCGTCAATCTTGAGCGAGCCGTCAGGGCCTACAATGATCTCTATTGCCTTCGCCATGATTACATCCCTCCGATTGAGACTTTAATTGACCCGTCCTGCATCTGCTGCCGCCTGACGGTGTGTCCCTTCCTGCGGGCCTCGATGCTGGCCTTATGCACAGCGTAGAGCTGCAGGAGCCTGCCGTAGGCCTTCCCGACTTCTTTCTCCACATGACCATCCCACCAGTCGGTTGTAAGGCCGTAGGATCCGTCCTTCTGGAGATTGACGGCAATGTCATACGGACCTTTCAGGCGAATAACATAATCACCCTTGAGTGTATTACTGCCGTAGCCTCGGGCTTCAGCGTTACCTGACAGAGTCAGTCCCATCTCTATGCAGGCGTTTGCCAGTGCCAGGATGTCCTTGATCTGTGTTTCTATTGTTGTGAAATGACTCATGCGTATTCCCTTCTTGTGTTGTGTGTTTGACGGACAAAAGCGGGGGACCGCCCCGACTGCACGGCGTGCTCATAACAACGCGGTATGCAGCCGGGACGGCTTGGCGGGCCTCGGACCTCAATTCTACGCTGCCATTCTGCGTACACCCATCTGACCGAACCGTTCAACGATCTCACGGGGACTGGCCTGCGCCATATCCCGTGCAGCATCAGCCAGTTGCTTGAGTCCCTGCCGTAGCTGCCCCTGAGCACCTGAGTTATCCCGATAGTGCTCAGCGGTCTTGCTCAGCAGTTCCTTCCTGGCGTGTTCCAGCATATTTTCCAGCTCATGGTCACCGGCGAAGTTCAACGACTTGAACTGGTTGATAAAGGCCATCAACCGGTTGAGAGTCTTCTGGTGAACGCCGTCAGTCTTGCCGCCTTTCATACTCTCCAGCATCTCGTTGCAGATCTGAGCGGTTTCCTGACGCATGGTTGCGACGCAATCGGCCACGAACTTATCGGTATCCTGACTGATCTTATCGGCGGCTGACCGCGCAGCTTCCTGTCTGGCATTCACAATCGACTGCTGCTCACCGAGAGTTATCAGGTCGGTAC
>JBAXMA010000347.1:0-4068 GCA_037134535.1 bacterium | reverse complement strand
CAACCCGGCCACAACGGCAAGAGAACTGAACACCCGTTCCCCCATCGCATTTGCGCGGACCAGTGCAGCTCTTTCCGCACAAATAGTCAAACCGTACGCCGCGTTCTCCACATTGGATCCGGTGACAATCCTACCCCGCAAAGTCATAAGTGCAGCACCTACCGCAAACCCCGAGTAAGGGCTGTACGACGTCTTCATAACAGCCTCCGCCGCAGCTATCAGTTTCTTATGAGACTTGCCCAGAGAATCGCAGTTCACTGTTTTCACTGTTTCACCTCCATCTCCCTCGGCTTCTTGCCGGCACTTACCTTCTTGTCTCCAAACAGCCTGCCGCTTCCCTCCCTTGAATCCACGACCTGCCCAGTGAGTGTCACTCCGATCCTGCGGCGTATCTCCTGCGTCGCATCACTCTGAACAACACTGCGGTCAGGCATCTCCAATGCAGTCACCACGGAAAGATCCTCGCACCACTCCACGACCAGGCCAAGCGATGGAGAGAACAGGCACCAGCCCACACTCTGAACTTTCTTCACCGTATCAGGCAGAACATCATCTGCCAACGACGTATCAACAACATTGCCGACACAGCTCCACCACGAAATCTTCGCATACACACTGCTCCCATGCCTCTCCCACTTTTCAAAACGATGCCTCCGCCAGACGAGTATCTTTCCAATACCTGAGAACTCTATCCTGTCTGATGTTACCCACTCATAGCCGGGAACCGCAGATCCGTCTGGCAGGTACTTCCAACCCGTAATCCTCATCTGTCTCAGAAAATCTTCATTGAAGACGCTCGCAAAAGTTTCACTGGCCAAGGGACCATCGTTTATCGCCTGCCTCATGAATCCCTCGACACCGTCCACTTTCCCAACAGCTCCAGATGATGCCATAGTGCATGCAACATGGGCCCCGGTAACACCAATCAGCTTTCGCCGCACTATCCGACCGGGATCATCTTTCAGCCTTTGCTGCCGCTCCACCACTGCTGAAACAATCACAAAGTCGGCAATCCTGGACCTGTCGGAGGATCCGTCTCTGACCGACAAGTTGGCTTCGACTTTCTGCCAGACCACCTCGAGCACGCTCGTTGCCATACCATGATCGATGTTCCTGACCGGCCCCTGTTTTACCTTTGGCTGTAGCACTGAGCTGGAGCCCGGTGCTGTGGTAATAGTTTGTTCCCTGATTTCAGCCTGATATACGCATTGCCGTCCGGCAGGCCATTTGCCAGCAAAATCACAGGATGCCCCTGTCTTCTTATCATCTCCGCATCCCGCAGTGAAAACCACCGGAAGCAACGAGATCAGCAACACTCTTGGTATACAAACCATGGCTGGAAGCATTGCCCAAACGCTGCCCGCAGTCAATCATCCTCGCAAACAGGTGCAAAACCAGTTTACGCGGGAAAAGCTTGAGGAAATGCCATGCTTCCTGTAATACGATCACAGTTTTAGCCAGTATGCATTCTAACAACCACAAGAGAACCAGCATGGCGACCCTTACACGGTTTCCGGTTATACATTTGCATTCGCCGTCATGGCTTGGGATATTCCTGAAGAATAAGAACATCGTTTTCGTGAAAAGAAATGACCGGCTTCGCCTTGTAATCGAGCTATCACGTCTGAACGTGGTTAACGGGACCGGCGGGCCGTTCGGAGCTGCAGTTTTCAATCTGCGAACCGGGAAACTACTCGCACCTGGCGTCAACATGGTAGCGGGTTCAAAATGCTCTATTGCACACGCCGAAATAATGGCAATCATGGCGGCACAACGCATGGTGGGGCATTACGATCTCGCTATTGGAGCCAACGAACCGGTCGAGCTTGTATCCAGCACGGAACCGTGTGCCATGTGTCAGGGGGCGATAGCATGGTCCGGGGTAAGCAGTCTAGTCTATGCAGCCCGTGGCATTGATGCATGCCGGATCGGGTTTGACGAGGGACCAAAGGCGACGAATTGGATCAGTCAGTTCAGAAAACGGGGCATCACTGTTACGGGAGGCGTTTGCCGCAAGGAAGCTGTGGCCGTTCTGCGCAACTACCTGCGAAGCGGCGGATTGATCTACAACGGCGCATTCAACGTGGTAAAACCGCGTCGTGCCGACTGCAATCCAGCCGGAGGTTGTCGATAGAGCAACCGCAGACTGCTCTATATCTGCTTCTTTCGCTCAGCCAGAATACCCAGCAGCACAAAGAATCCCACAATTGCTATCAAAAGGCTCATGTCACGCAGATCGTGAAGCAGCATCTCGACGAGCGATGCAAGGAATATGGTGGCCATCCCGTAGCCCAGGGCACAAACCGCGATAAAGATAAGCAGTCTCAAAATCACATTAAGCCCCTGAATCGACTGCTTGATCGCAGAGTTGATGTTTGCACCATAGATGACGAGAACAGTGGCAACAAGAGCCACCGACGTTTCTTTGAGATGAGGCCGGAGGTGATTGGCAAGCCAGCCTGCGATATCGTTAAGATACTCCATATGATCAGTCTCCTGTACTAAGCTTCTCCATAGCGGGGCGGCAAGTCCCCCGCCTTCACATCAATTGGCCGTCCATGAACAGTATACTTACCCAGCACGAGCACTCTGTGCCATCGCCGGACAGACTCGAAAAGGATCACTATTACACACGTCATGATGACAATCGTCAAGATCGTATTGACTACTCCCAGCGTAGCCTTGTCGGGCGAGAAAGCCATGGGCAGAAACTGATCGACCACGTTGCACCAGCCGGCATACAATGTAGTGAAAGTTACAAGCACCATTGGTATTGCCGTAGCCCACACATACTTGAGCTTGCCGGCATTAATCAGGGCAGTGGTTGCCACGGTAAGCGCAACCGCTGCCAGAAGCTGGTTGGCTGTCCCGAACATTGGCCAGATGGTGCTGATGTTCCCGGTCCATATGAAGTAGCCCCAGGCAATAACCACAAAGCCGGTTGAAAGCAGAACACCAGGCAACCAGTCGGTCTTGCCGAACGGCTTCCAAATGCGCCCGCCTGCCTCCTGGACCAGAAAACGGGCAACCCGCGTTCCGGTATCGATAGTCGTAAGGATAAAGAGCGCCTCGAACATAATCGCAAAATGGTACCAATATGACATCAGGGTCTTCATCCCTGGAATACTGGAAAGAATCTGGGCAAACCCTACTGCGAGCGAGACAGCTCCACCTGTGCGTCCGGCGAGCGTCTTCTCACCAACCTGCTGGGTCAACACATCAAGGTGAACGGTCGACATGCCCAGAGTCTTGAACACTGATGGCTGTGTATTGATGGCAAAGTAGTCTCCCTGATCCAGAGAGCATGCCGCAACAAGGGCAACGACACTTACGAGACACTCCATCAGCATAGCTCCAAATCCAATGACCTTTGCGTCAGACTCCCTGCCAATCATCTTCGGAGTCGTCCCTGAACCTATAAGAGAATGAAAACCTGAGATGGCGCCGCACGCTATGGTTATGAACAGGAACGGGAAGAGTTTTCCGGGAATGATCGGACCGCCGCCGTGAATGAATGGAGTGAACGCCGGCATCTTGAGGTCCGGATGAACTACAAGAACACCGACCACCAGGACAAAGATTGTACCTATCTTGAGGTAGGAACTGAGGTAATCCCTGGGGCAAAGCAACATCCATACCGGCAGAACGGATGCCACAAAACCATAAATTGCTATGGATGCCGTTATTCCGTTCTTCGATAGAGAGAAGTAACACTCAAGCGAAGACCCGGGGATATATTTGCCGATAATAACCGCAGCGAGAACTCCAACAACACCGATGATACTGCCTTCAACAATACGGCCCTTTCTAAACCGGTACATCCACAACCCCACAAAAAAAGCCACTGGAATAGTCATGGCAATGGTAAATGTACCCCAGGAAGACTCCTCCAGAGTCTTGACCACAATAAACCCCAGTCCGGCAAGAGCAACTATGATGATGATCAGTATAGCTACAGATCCTACAAAACCTGCGACAGGGCTGATTTCCTGCCTTGCAATCTCCGCAAGAGACTTGCCGTTCCGGCGAATGGATGCCACCAGAATCATGATATCATGGACGCTGCCG
>JBAXMA010000346.1:0-4081 GCA_037134535.1 bacterium | reverse complement strand
CAACTTATTGTGAGGAAAGTGAAAGTATTTGTGACAATGTGTCTGTCCCTTGAGGATGCTTGAGGATGGTCCCTTGAGGATGTCCCTTGAGGATGTCCCTTGAGGATGTGAGGATGCCTTGAGGATGTCCCTTGAGGATCCTGTAGTGTCAGACAACGTCGGCGAACCCTTTCTTTGTGCGCGCGAACCAGGCGTAGCCGAGCATGGCAATGGCGAAGGTGCCGAGAGTCCAGGCGAGCCACGGGCCCCAATGGATGGGTTCGCCCCAGAGGATGACCTGGCGGAAGCTGTCGAGAACAGGGGTTAGGGGATTGAGTTGAAGAATAGGGCGGACGGCGACCGGGACGGCCGAGACAGGATAAAAGACAGGGCTCATGAAGAAGAGGATTTGGACAGCGATTCCCGTGATCTGGACGACATCGCGGACATAAACACCGAGAGAGGCAAGGAACCAGCAGAGGCCAAGGCTCAGGCAGATGAGCGGCAGATAAGCCAGGGGTAGAAGAAAGAGTGTTGCTGAGACCTTGTGGAGAAGCAGGAGACTGCCAAGAATTACGAGACCGGCGCTGATGAAGGAATTGATAAGAGCGGTCGCGACGGCTACGACCGGGAGAATCTCAAGCGGAAAGACCACTTTCTGTACATAGTTCGGGACTGAGAGGATCAGAGATGGTGCACGGTTGACGACTTCTGAGAAGACATTGAATGCTGTGAGGCCGGCGAAAAGAGTGAGTGCAAATTCACCCATGGAAGGCTCTGAAGTGGCGTCCGATCGCCAGCGCGCTTTGAATACGACTGAGAAGACGAAGGTGTAGACTGCCATCATTACGAGCGGCAGCAGGAAGGACCAGAGCACGCCGAGGTAGGACCCACGGTAGCGCTGCGTGAGTTCGCGGGCGGTGATCTGGCGGATCAGGTGCCGGTGACGCCATAGCAGGGCGAATAGAGCCAGCGGATTGAGCGGGATCAATAGCCGAGACAACCCAGATGTATTCATATGCTGATCCCCGGCCAATTTTGCCCCGGACCGTGCGCTTTCTGCCTACTTTCTTGGCGCAGTCCCGGGACGGTGGCTGAGCATCTGTGCCCTGAGGAGGTCGTAAATCATGACAAAAGGCAATGAAACGACTATGACCATGATGCTCGCGAAGGCGTAGAGTTTTTGTCCAAAGTTCATGCCATGACAGGTAGCAGGCGCAATGCCATGCGTCTGATCGCTCAATTGCGCGAGTCGCTATTTCCTGCCTGTGCTCCTATGGCAGGAAGATTGCTTGCGCTTTCATTACTGCGCAGGATGTGGATCCGGGATGTGGCTCCTTTGTCGCAGTCACAATCAAGCGGGGCTGAGTGAAATGGAAATCTACCTGAAATCGGTCCCTGTCACAAACAGGTTGCTGAAGAGTCGAATTGCCGGAGGCAGGGTGTTGGATGTCGGCGGAGCTCCGATGCCTTCGCGTGGTACATCACTGCTGGCCAACGGCTGCGACGTCACGATTGCTGACCCTGACGAACCCAAGGCGCCGATGGATCCTGGTGTTCGTCACTTGCGGATGCGGGTTGAGGATCTCACCACGGCTCTCGGTCTCTATGATCATATTGTCTTGAGCAATGTTCTGGAACATGTGGAATCACCGCTGGTAGCCGTCAGAGCCTGCATGCGTGTGCTTGAGCACGGCGGTCAGTGTCATGTGTTGACACCGAATTGCGAGACTCTGAACCGCCGGATCGGTGTACGCATGGGCATTTTGAAGTCGATTCGGGAGATACCTGAGAAGGAGGTAGCAATAGGGCATATCCATACGTTCACTGTGGCCGAAATGAGGAGGTTGCTTGAGGATGGCGGGCTGCATGTATTGGAATGTTTCGGCATACTTCTCAAGCTTGCTCCGACTCCGGAAATGATCAAATGGCCGGAAGAGCGGATCCAGGCATGTTTTGATATAGCCTCCGAAATGCCCCCGGAGATTTGTCACGAAGTGTATTTTCGAGCAGTGAAACAATGATCACCATTGCGTTGCATCATATGGGCGGTGAACAGTGGACCGCAGGCCTGATTGTTCAGGAGATGCTGCTGCAGGCACTGCACAGCCTGCCCGCTCCGCGACCTTGCGTGAAGTTGACGGTGTGGAAGGAAACGCCGGAGAGAGACATTGAGGCGTTCCGTTCACTTGTTGACGAGGTTATATGTCTGCCTGCGGCCGGTGGCAAAGAGCGTGCAGAGGTACTGGGACGGCACGGCGTAGACGTCTTCTTTTCACTGCCGACGGAGTCGGCGCTTGATTTGAACATTCCGCGGATTGTCTGGATGTATGATTTTCAGCACCGTCACTATCCGGAAAACTTCTCGACTGCAGAAGTGAACAGGCGGGATCGTCTGTTTAAAGCCCACGCGGCTTCTGCTGACCGCATCCTGATCTACTCGCAGGCTGTCATGACTGATCTTGCTGCGGTTGCGCCTGAGTCGATTGGCCGGGCGCGTCTTGTACGGTTTGTGCCGCATATACCGCCGAACTGTTGTGAGATGGCACCCGGGGAAATCTGTCTGCGTTACGGCTTGCCGGAACGCTTCTTCTTTCTGCCGAATCATTTTCTGCCACACAAGAATCACGCCATAGTCATTGAGGCGCTCGGGCATCTTGCCGCGTGCGGGCGCAAGCCGGCGGTTGTGTGCACAGGTCAGGACAAGACACTTGTCGCAGAGACTCTAGCAGCGCGATGTGGAAAGTTGTCGATAGAGAAGCAATTTATACGTCTGGGACTGGTGCCGCGAGGTGATTACTTTCAGCTGCTGCGCAAGTCGGTCGCGTTGATCAATCCGTCTCTGTTCGAGGGATTCGGACTGAGCGTCGCAGAGGCGGCGGGCCTGGGCAAGAAAGTCCTGTTGTCCGACATTCCAGTTTTGCGTGAGCATGACGCTCCCCGTGCCGAATATTTTGCTCCGGATGATTCCCTGGAGTTGGCTTCAAAAATGGCTGCTCTCTGGGACGATGCGTCAACGGGCTTTTGTCGGGATCCTGCTGCTGAGAGGCAGGCGCTGGCACGCCTATCTGTCCGGCGGGACTTGTTCGGCATGAACGTGATGAGAATCGCGCAGGAAGCCGTAGAGAACCGGGCAGGAGCAGGTAATGCCTGTTTGCTGGAGGCAGTTGGCGCATGACCGGAAGACCTTTAAAACCACTGATCTCAATAGTTATGACCGGTCGCAATGACAATCAGAACGGTGATTTCGAATTGCGTGCGGAGTATGCAATTCGCCACAACGTCGCGCTGTTGGAGAAATACGGAATAGAATACGAATGGATCTGGGTTGAATGGAATTCACTTCCTGATCGCCACTTCTTTGGAACTGCCGTCAGGCGCATGGTCAGGAATTTCCGGGGATATGTGGTGCCGGCTTCTGTTCATAATCATCTGTGCGACAATCCGCACATCGGTGTTATGCAGTTTTTCGGGAAGAATGCCGGCATCAGGCGGGCTGCCGGTGAATGGGTTCTGTCCATGAACGCTGACACCTATCTGACCGATGAGGTGTTGAGTCAACTGGCTGCCGGATCTCTGCGCAAGGACACGTTCTTTCTTGCAACGCGGGTTGATTTTCCGGCCGGTCTTCTGAAGACGCAGCCGTCGTCGTATCCCATCAATGACATTGCCGGAAGACCGGCCGTGAGAATTGACAGAATAATGCTGCCGGATGCTTACGGAGCGGCTGGCGACTTCACGCTTTTGAATCGTGAAACACTCTTCAAGCTGGGTGCACATTACGAAGGTATTCGCTTTTCAAACCACCATCTTGACACGCTTCTCGGGCATCAGCACAAATCCATGGGGGGCGCTTTTGCTGTCATTGGCCATGTGTTCCATGCCGATCATGCTGACTCCTGGAATAATACAATTGCCGGGGCCTGCAAGAATCATCATCACGGATGCAATTACAACTGCAGGAAGATCAGCATTCCATACCGCAATGCACCAAACTGGGGACTCGCCGACTACGAGGAGTCAGCGATTGCCGGGAACTTCCTGGAACTCAATCCTCCCGCTGGTCAGGAAGTGCGTCGAAGTATGCCGGAAAATGTAATTG
>JBAXMA010000345.1:0-4097 GCA_037134535.1 bacterium | reverse complement strand
CTCTCGGCATCTCCTTCAAACACCACATGTTTCGGGTTCAGTATCGTCACGTGAAACATCAGGAACCACCCGGATTACTCAGGTCACTTTGCCGCCGGCCCGGCTCTGTCTGCCTGGGCGCGAAGTACTCATCCAGCAGATCGTTCAACTTCTGCTCCACTTCTGAGGTCAACCTGGTGTCCTCCCTGATCAAGTCAAGGATCGCCGGTTGCTTCCTGCGCGCAAAATCATATATACTCTTGCAGAACACTTTCTTCTGATCAACCGACAACAGATCAAGCCTGCCGGCATGCGTCGCAAACGCAAGAATCACCTCTTCCGCCAGCGACACCGGCGCATACTGCGACTGCTGAACAATTGCCACAATCGCCTCGCCCCTCTTGATCACACGATCAGCCTCAGCCGATACACTTGCCTGCAGTTTGCTCAGCTTCGAGACTTCCAGATATCTGGCATACTGTATCCGCAGATCCGAACTGACAGCCCGCAACACCGGCGGCTGGGTCCTTCCACCTACAATGGAAACCGACAACGTGAAATCCACCGCAGGACGTGCTCCGCTGCCGAACAGGGAATTGCTCAGAAAGACAAGACCATCACACATCGAAATCAGGTTCGACGGTATGTAACCGGTCAAGTCACCTTCCAGCGTCTCAGCGATGCCCAGGAACGTCATGGAGCCTCCGCCTTTCTTCTGGCAGTAGCGCCCCGCCCGTTCCATGATCTTGGTATGTTCATAGAAAATATCACCGGGATACGCCTCACGGCCCGGCGGCCGCTCCAGAAGCAGCGACAACTGCCTGTAAGCCCAGGCGTGCTTGGTAAGATCATCAAATACAACCAGGACATCCCTGCCTTTCTCGGCAAAGAAATCACCCATTGACGCAGCCGCTGATGGCAGCAGATACTGTTCACCGGCAGGAGCGTTATCCAGCGCAAGCATTACGATCGTATACTCCAAAGCCCCCGAATCGTGAAGAACGCTCACCGCTTTCTCAAGGGAAGACATGGCCTTTCCGATACAGCAATAGATGCAGATTACATCTTTACCCTTCTGATTGACTATTGCGTCGATGCCTATGACCGTCTTGCCGGTCATGCGGTCGCCCACGATAAGCTGCCGCTGGCCCTTGCCGACTGGAACAAAGATGTCCACAACCTTGGTGCCGGTCAGAAGCGGCTGGTTCACCGGCGCACGGTCCGTAATCGTCGGAGAATCCCTCATGACCGGGCGGCGGGCCTCTGGGACCAGCATCTGCTTGCCGTCAACCGTTTCTCCCAGTGCATTGATCATCCGGCCAATGCATTTATCACCGACCGGGATCGTAAACGGCTCATTGACTCCCGTAACCGGCTTGCCCATCCTGAGCTTCGTCTCGTCACCCAGAACCAGAACAAGAACATCCTCCTGGTCAAAGCCCATGACAATACCGCGCACCCCGTCGCCGAAGTCGACAAGCTGGCCGTTAAGACAGGAAGGCAGTCCTGTTACCCGGGCTATGATTTTCTTCACATCCCGCACCTGACCGGTCTCGGCCAGTTTCATTTTAAACAGCGGAATTCCCGAACCGGGTGAACTCATTCTTGAGCCCCTCCTTGATTTCTTCGGTTAGATCTTTAGCCTTCGCCATCTCAACGAGAAGTTCAGGCTTGTTGCGGCGGATACCCGTGAGCAGACGCCCAAGCCGTTCATGGACATGTTCCGGCTGGACATCATTGAAAAAACCCTCCCTGAACGCAAACAGGGTGATCACCTGTTCCTCCATCGGAACAGGCGTACTATTGGACTGCTTAAGAAGCTCCGCAACCACCTTACCACGCTTGAGGCGCGCCTCGACCTCTGCGGAGACCCCCGCCTTGACCCGCGTCAACTTGAGCAACTGGAGGAAATTCAAGTACTCAAGCCGCATCATGCCGGCAAGGCTCTTCATTGCCCGCCATTGCACTTTACTGCCGATACGCGAGACAGAAAGCTTTACGTCAATAGCCGGCTTGAACCCTTCACCGAACATGGTCGTGTTCATGTAGATCTGGCCATCTGTCATGGAAATAGTGTTCGATGGAATGTACCCGGTCACATCGCCCTGTAAAGTCTCCACGATAGGCAGATGCGTCATCGATCCGCCTCCTTTCGTCACGCTCAGCCTCGCTGCCCTTTCCACGAGCTGGGAATGCAGGTAGAAGATATCGCCGGGATACGCGTCTCGACCCGGTGATCGCTCAAGAAGAAGCGACATCTGCCGGTAGGTCCATGCATGCTTGGTCAGATCGTCAAAAATCACCAGCACATCCATGCCTTTCTCATACATGAAGTATTCACCAATGCTGGTGGCCACATACGGAGCAAGGTACTGTTTGCCCATGGAATCAGCTGCCGTGGCAGCCACAATTACGCCGTACTTCCACACATCTTCCCTGTCAAACAACTCGGTAACCTTGGCAAGCGCAGCCTCCGCTTTCCCGATACAGCAGTAGATGCAGATCGTGCCGGTATTTTTCTGCATCAGTATGGCATCAGTCGCAATGGATGTCTTTCCGGTCATGCGGTCACCGATGATCAACTGGCGCTGACCCTTGCCGATCGGGATCATCATGTCCAGAATCTTCACACCCATCGGCAGCGCCTCAGTGAGCTGCCTTCTATCAAGCACTGACGGTGCCTTGCCGAAAATGGGGTACCGCTTGGCCGCGACTATCGCACCACGACCATCCGATGGCATCGCCATCGCATCAACCCGCCGGCCGAGGAATCCCTCACCCACAGGAACGGAAAACGACTGTATAAGGGAGGATGCCCTGTCGCCGGGCTTGATCGTACCGGTCTGCGCCACAATCAGAACCAGAGCGTATTGCTGATCAAAGCCCACGATCACGCCCTCAGCAGCTTCCCCGATCTGCACCAGCTGACCATTCATGCAGTTCGCCAGCCCGGAAATGTGCACAATGTCCTGCTTCATCTCGGCCACTATGCCGTGTTCCCTGAGCTGAAGAAGATTGATCTTAAGATCCATGATCACCCTGACATTGTTTCATCTTTGCCTTTGCCATACCAGCGAAGGAAAAACATTACGCTAAAAAGGAAAAGAAAGCCAATGACAATGAACACTATAAGCCATGTCGTACTCCTGCTGGGAGCCTCAACCTTGCTCAACACCGGCGCGTCAAAGATTCTGCGTTCCTGCGTCGGCGTCAGCCGCGCATCCAGCTTCAGGAGTTCTTCCTCAATCTGGTCCAGCTCTTCAATCTGCTTGTGATAGGAAGCGATATATTCATCGCTGAACGGTGGTCGCTCCGCAGTCCGTATCACATTCAGCCTGTTGAGCAACTGCTGGGCTTCGTTATTTATATCCTCCCTTTTGCTTCCCATTGCCCGGGCCTGCACATTAGTGGCCTTTGAATCAAGATAAACATACCGTGCCGGTGCCACAATCCACCTGTCGGCAACCAGGATCTCAAGACTCACCGGTTCATCGGGCCGTACCACAATCCCTGGACTATAGAGGTAGCATGCGCTTCTTTCCGGGTCATACCGGACCTCGAGACGCTCGTCAGCGGTCACATCTTCCGGGCGAACCTCGCGCGGCAGATACTTTTTCACAGGCGTTTTCTGATCAGTCCGCCCCGGATTACTGAGGTCCAGACGGATCTTCCTGGGTTTATCGCCCGAGACCGATTCTTCTCCATCCTTGCGTGGCGGCGGCGGACCAAGCGATTTCGGAAGATCAATACCTTCACCCTTCACCTGATTCTCCAGAATGCCCGTGTCGTCAATCACCCGTGCCAGGATTTCCATGCTGCGGTCATGCGCCTGAATGTGAGCAAAAGGTGCAGTATTGGCGCCGATGCGGTATTTCTCCTGCCATTTCTCCAGCCGCGAAAGCCCGTCATCAATCTGCCGTTTAACCGAAACAGCCGTATCCTTCCGCCGGGTCCCGGCCAGGAGACCAGCCAGCATGGACGCGTGAGTTCGCAGCTCTGTAATTCGCGCCGCGGTAACAACCCAGATGTCCCGGAGCACGATCCTGTACTCTTTGTTTGCACCCGCCGGCAGCTTCTCCTCAGTCCTGACGCAGTACAGTGCCGAGTTGGGATCGTAC
>JBAXMA010000344.1:0-4101 GCA_037134535.1 bacterium | reverse complement strand
ACGACGACGAGTACGATCATGGAAATACCTTAGCTTGATAGCTATGGCGTCCGGCGTCCCTGCCGGGCGCTTCTTCTACACCCAAAGGATCAAATGCAGCCGCCAGAGACGGCGGCTGGCACCTTTAGGGCAATGGATCAGTTCTACTTGAGTCAATCAGCCACCAAGTTTCAACAATGCATCAGAAATCAGTGGATCACTATCCTGCACACAGAATCACTCCGGCTAACATCTATGTACTTTCATTAAGATGAATGTAGGGCGATATATTACTTGCGTAATAGGCTAACCATCATATAGTATTCATTGAAATGAATATGATAGATATAGGTCGATTGATTAGAAAGCGTCGAATGTCGCTCGGTATTGATCAGCATACGCTGTGCGCGGTCTCTAAAGTTGCCGTTCATACCTTAAGTAACATTGAAGCGGGCAAAAGCAATCCCACTGTCGCAACTCTCGATAAATTGCTGAACACTTTGGGCATGGAGTCTCGTATCCAGATCAAGGAGTAAAGCATGAGCCGGAGTGGCAGAGTCTATTGCTATGGCATACCCGCCGGACTCATCGAGGAGACACCGGACGGGTTTCGCTTCGCGTATGACACAGCGTATCTCTCGTCAGCGGGTACGCGGTCCATCAGCTTGACCCTCACCAAGCGGCTTGAACCCTATACATCCAGATTACTGTTCCCGTTCTTCTTCGGACTTCTGGCAGAGGGCATTCTGAAGGAGACGCAGTGCCGGAAACTCAAGTTGGACGAGAACGACCATTTCGGACGCCTGCTCAAGACCGCGCATTGCGACACGATCGGTGCGGTAACCGTGATCGAAGAGCCGGAAAGGCGATAAATGAACCGCTGCATGTCAACCTTGGCCGACATCCCACACGAGGGTTACAGCCGCGTAGCCGAACGCCGCCTGGCTGGAGCCAACCGCAAAGTCCCGCATCGCCTGACATTTAAGCGGGCCGACGTTGTTGAATTCCGCATGACGGCCGCAGAGCACATGTCCATCTCAGGTGTCCAGGATAAGATCTCGCTGAAACTTGTCCGCGGGACACTACTTCCCATTGACAAGGACGGAGAATACATTCTGAAGCCGGTGCCCTCTGCCGACATACCCGTTATGAAGATGGATGTGCCGGCGAACGAACATGTCACCATGCAGATCGCATCACAGGTTTTCGATATCTCCACAGCAGTCAACGCCTGTATCTTCTTTTCCGACGGAGAACCCGCATACATCACCAAACGGTTTGACAGACGCGAGGGAGTTAAGATCGGACAGGAAGACTTCTGCCAGCTCTCCAACAGGACCGAGGAAACATCCGGCAGAAACTACAAATACGACGGAAGCTACGAGGAAGCAGGCCGCATTCTGAAGCAATACTGCAAGGCCTATCCCATTGAGGTTGAAATGCTCTTTGCACGGATCGTTTTCAACTATCTCATCTCGAACGGCGACGCCCACCTGAAGAATTTCTCACTCCTCGAAAGTGAGTTCGGCGACCATATCCTTACTCCGGCCTACGACATGATCTGCACCTCACTGCACTTCCCTCATGAAGGCCGGACCGCCCTCGATCTATTTGACTCATTCGAGACCGAGAGCTTCCGGCAGAATGCCTTCTATGGACGACAAGACTTTCTGAAACTGGCTGAGTTCTACGGCATGGACCATGGGCGGACTGCACAGTGCCTGAACCGGTTCGCAAGCTGCAGGGACAGGGTCTTCCAACTCGTAGAACGGTCCTTTTTGTCCCCCGAAGCCCAAATCAGCTATAAGGCACGATTCGAAGACCGAGCAATGGCAATATCCGAGAAATAGAAGGGCGAAAGTCTCACATTGACTTCGCGCCGCAACTAGACTATATTCATGGTCATGAAGACAACCATGATAAACATCAATGAGGCGAAGACTCATCTTTCGGAATATGCACGCCGGGTCAAGAGCGGACAACGAATAGTGCTCTGTGACCGGAACAAGCCATTTGCAGAAATCCGTCCACTTGCCAGTACACCAGAAGGGCGTCGACCTTTCGGACTCGCAAGGGGCAGAATTACTGTGCCGGACAATTTCAATGATCCGGATCCGGAGATCGAAGCGTTATTCTCCGGAGGCAAGTGACCGTGGCCTACCTGCTCGACACCTGCGTTGCCTTATGGTTTTTCGAGGGAAGCGCGAACATTCCAGTGCCGGTACGAAACGTTCTCACCGATCCGTCTGAGGATTTACTGCTGAGCGATGTGAGCATCCTGGAAATAGTCATCAAATACCGCCTCGGCAAGCTGCCCCTTGACGCCGCACCATCACGAATTATTCTGCCCCTTGCCAGGAAACACTCGATTGATATTCTTCCGCTAAGCACATCGGCAATCTTCCAGCTCGAAGGTTTAAAGGATTTTCACCGCGACCCATTCGACCGACTGCTTGTTGCCCAGGCGCTTGCACATCAAATGACCCTCGTCACGCCGGACCCGCTGATTCGCCAGTACCCGGTTCACTCTTTGTGGGACTGAGCGTCTGATCGTAGTCGGTCCGCATTATGTCTAATGTCTATGGTCTCTTCTCCGCCTTCACCTTCTTGACTTCGCCATTGACCCGCACGGTCACTGGCTGGGCCTTTGCCGAAGTGACGCGGTAGCTCGTGACTTTGCAGTCCTTCCACTCTATGTCCACGGTGTAGCCACCGCGCGCACGCAGCCCCTTCACGCTACCCGCCGGCCAGGTCTTGGGCAAAGCCGGCAGCAACTGAAGCTCATAGCCGCCGTCCTTTGTCCGCACATGGCTCTGCAGCAGCATCTCGGCAATGGCCGCCGTGGCGCCGAAGTTGCCGTCGATCTGGAACGGCGGATGGTTATCGAACAGGTTGGGCAGTATCTTGTTCTTGAGCAGGTTATTCAGAATGATCAGGGCATGATCGCCGTCCTGAAGACGTGCCCAGAAGTTGATCTTCCATGCAAGGCTCCAACCGGTCCCGCCATCGCCCCTGCCCTCCAGCACCTTGCGCGCGGCGGCCATCAGTTCCGGCGTGGCTGTAGTGACCATGCTGCCTGGATGAAGCCCGAACAGGTGCGATGTGTGACGATGCTGCGGCTCGGCTTCCTGGTAGTCCTCGATCCACTCCATGATCCGGCCTGTCTTCGGACTTATCCTCACCGGGGCCAGCTTTGCCAGAGTCTTCTCGCATTCAGCCCGGAAGTCCGCATCGGTATCCAGAATCTTGCTGGCTTCAATGCAGTTGGTCAGGAGCTCGTGTATAATCATAAGATCCATAGTTGCACCATAGGTGAAGCAGTGGCGCTGACCATTCGTCATGACAAAGTTATTCTCAGGCGAGTGCGATGGGTTTGTCACCAGCTTGCCAGCGACGGGCGTCCCGGCCGGGGCTTCCACCAGGTAATCTATCACGAACCTTGCCGCGCCTTTCATGAGCGGCCAGCCACGGGTCTTCAGGAACTCCTTGTCACCACTGAACGCATAATGCTCCCACGGATGCAAGGCCAGCCATGCGGCTCCGACCGGCCAGATACCCCACGGCCCGTCGGCTGGCGCGGCAAAGCCCCACGGATCTGTAAGATGGTGCGCCACCCAGCCGCGGGCACCGTACTGAACCTGTGCAACGTGCTCGCCCGGTTTCACAAGGCCGTCCATAAGATCGAAGAGCGGGAGATGGCATTCTCCGAGATTTGCCGGCTCGGCGGGCCAGTAGTTCATCTGCACATTGATATTCAGATGGTAGTCGGCATTCCAGGGTGGATTCATTCCGCCAGCCCACAGGCCCTGCAGATTGGCTGGCATGGTGCCCGGCCGGGAACAGCTGATCAACAGGTATCGACCGAACTGGAAAAACATCGCCATAAGGTCTGGATCCGCCTGCCCCTGTTTAATGCGACCGAGCCGTTCATTTGTGGGCATGGCATCAACCTCGGCACCGGCAGAACCTATGTCCAACGCCACGCGGCGGAACCAGCCCTGATATTCCTTCACATGCGCCGCCCTTAACACCTCATAAGAGCTGCCAGAGGCCTTTCCGATGGTATCCGCACAGCGCTGTTCAGGATCGCCGCCCCTGAAGCTGGTGGCACCTGCCACAAAC
>JBAXMA010000343.1:0-4102 GCA_037134535.1 bacterium | reverse complement strand
CGACAGGCCAGGCTGTAGATCCGGCGCTCGTGCCGTTTGACAAGTATCTCGAATGCCGGCAGGTCACCGCCTTTGGCGGCTTTGACAAGTGTTTTGTCTTCGGTCTCCGGTCTGGCACTGCTGGAGTCATTGCTGTTCATATCAGTCGCAAACGCAATGCATTACTTCTACTTCATCACATGCCAGGTTCGATTGGTATTTCTACATCGCTATTCGTGCTGGTCGCAGGCGCTTGTAAAGCGTTTTGCGGACGTTGATCCTGTTCTCTGGTTGCATATTGCCGCAGAAGATCTGCCACTTGAGTGCGGCCGTAGGTTGCTGCCTGTTGCAGCGGGGTAACTCCCTGTTTGTTTGTCACGTTCATGTTCGCGCCTTTCGCGAGGAGCAGTTTGACAACTTCTATGTTTCCGAGAAAACATGAAATAGTCAGAGGTGTCCTGCCGTCATCGGCTCTGGCGTTCACATCAGCCCCTTTATCCAGCAACTCTTTAACAATTTCCAACTTGCTGCTGTCGCCAGCCACCCACATCAGCGGCGTGTAGCCGTTGGAGTCTCTTTCATTGGCATTGTAGCCTTTCCGCAGGAGTTTTCTTACCTTTGCAAGGTCGCCATCGTCTGCAGCCTCATTGAGTGAGGGTGGATTACCCTGTATGTAGACAATAACAATAGTTGCGATGGCAAGAATCAAGCAAGGTATCAGGATTCTCAGCATGCCGGTACTGTAGGTATGACCGGAGACGGGCACTGTTGGCAAAGGGGCCGGTTTTGGCGCGGAGGATGACGAACGAACGATACGAGCGCGTTTCAATTGGCTCATGGTCCTGTACTCTCCTCCTTATAGCGAGGCGTATTAAGCCGCAGAACACCTGGTGATACAGCTCTACGGCCGCGACGCGGTCCATGTTCCTGATACTGATCCCTCTGATACCGTGAGACTGCCCACTATATTATTATTGTCGGTGATCGTTCCGACAAAAACGGGCATTTCAGGTGTATCTGCGACCAGTGAAAGCTGATTTTCGAAGATTGTGCCCATTATTCGAACTTCGCTTGAGACCGTTCGATAGGTTCCTTTGAGGCCGGATCCCACCTGCGTCAGAGTCCATTCGACGCTGTTGACGGTGCGGTCTTCATGGTTCACGGTGACTTTCCAGTCGCCCTGGACATTTGCTGCCGGACCCGGCTGATTGCTGTCGCTGTCACTGCATCCGTTAAATGACAATGCACACATCATGAGCACGCCTGAAAATGTGAGAAACAGTCTGCTTTTCAATTGATCTCCTTTTACTTCATGCGATATCGGTAGTTCTGTAACTCACTAAACGGGAACAATGACTAATGTTTCGCAATGTACGCCTGAGTTTGCTGATAGGCAAGCTAACAGTGTGATTATGACTGTTTAAGGCATTACGCTTGCTTTTCCGGGGTAGCAGGCGTAAATGTTCGCGTTTTCACGAACGCGAACGTACTCATGGGCGCGGATGTATTCAGCGTAATCTTGTTGAGAATTATACAGGCAGGGCATGTCTGTATAACAGCGGGCATCACAATATGGCACTTAAATTGAAACCGGTTGACCCGTCCGTGTCAGTTGTAAAGATTGAGGCACCTGCTGGCGGCATAACGAAGGCATTTGGCGCGGATAAGCGCACTCAGTCTGATGTTGAGATTGCCGTAAATGCGATAGCCGTGCTGGTCTATAACACAATTCATTCATACTGGATGTCGGTTGCTGATTTTGAAAACACTATTCGCGACCGTTTTCCTGTCCTGGAGACTGCGTTAACCAGGAACCCGGAGATACGGTTTACAATAAGTCATCAGACTCTTATCATAAACGGCGAGCAGGCCGATATGGAGAACAGGTATATCAAATTTCTGGCTGAACAACTGACAAAGATGAATGTAGGCAATTTTACCCTTACGCATGGAATGACAGTCGATGAGTTCAAGGGACTGGTCAGCCTTCTCGGGAAGGGAACTCCCCCGGTGGCCCAAATGGGAGGATTCATTGGCGCGGTGGCCACCCTGGGCTTCAAGAATGTGCGGACTCGCAATGTTGTGCTTAAGGAAATCAACGAAGACGAGTTAATCGTAGCCAGGGATCAGGTTGATACAGAGGCGATCGAAAGGAACAAGCAGGCTGAATCGTTGACGCTGGCTTTCCTCTCAGATGCAACAACCGAGCCGACAGAGGAGTCTATAGAAAGCCTGCGGGAAGTCTCTCGCCAGCCGAGAAAGCTTGCTGAAGTCATTGCCAAGGTAACGGACACGAGGGCAGGCGTGGCCACAGACGATAATAAGGACGAGCGAAAGCAGCTTGTTCTGGACATGTTGGAACGTTTCTTTGTCGGCCTGATGAGGCATCCTCATACCCGATCGCGAACCGGCAAGAAATCGGTGGAAAGAACACTGGAGGATCTTAAAACGGAACTCCTTAAGGCGATCCATGCCGGACCGGAAGACGATATTTCCAAGGCAGTTGAGGACATTATAGAGCGGATGGTGGAGGGTTTGAAGATAGCTGGTGTGGCAGTTGACTACAGTAAGAAACTGAAGGCATTGGAAGAAAGCGAGAGACGCATCCTCCGTTTCATTAAGGCCCAGGGATTGGAAAAACTGAAGCAGGCAGAGATGGAGCATCAGATTGGTGAGTCGGGACTGGATGTGTCAGGATGGGAGCGGCTGCTCGCCAAAAGCTCGATTAAAGCTGAGTTCGAAAGTGAAGGCGCGTCCACGGACATGGAAGAAAGTGCTTCTGCGATCGCAAGTCTTGCCGCCATTCTTGGTCGACTCGATAGTGATATTGGCAGGACAAAGGATGACCCGGAGTCCGCAGATACAGAGAAGCTTGCCGGCGACCTCAGGAACGCCAGTGAGAAAGTTGCCTCGGTGGTGGCCGTGACAGAGCGCAAGATTAAGGCGCTTGTCGATGCCGTTAACGAAGACGGTAATCTTGAGGAAACCGGGGAAACAGGCAGCGAGGCTACAACCGGAGTCAGGAAGCTCTCTCGACGGCAGCTGGTCGTAATTCTTGCAGAGATTGTTCTGGAGATCTGTCAGCCTCTTGCGGTTGTCAAGTGTTCCGTTGAAATGCTGCAGCTGACGAAGCTTGGTCAGGTGACTCCCGCTCAGAAGAGTATACTCGATCTCGCGGCCCAGAGTATCGAGCGGATAGGTATTCTTGCGAAGAGCCTTGAAAGTGTTTCAGGATGTTCCCGCCGGCTCGCCCCTGACAGCGGCATCATCGCCATGATTTACGGGAAGAAGTGAACTGGAATAGTGTTCGAAGTTAAGGGGTCAATCCATGAAAATAGAGTCTGTATTTCTGCCGCTTGACAGAATGCTTTCGGACTGGGCAAAAGACGCGTTTGAAAAAGCGTGGCCTGATGCAGTCGGTCAGATTCCGGCAATGTCTGTTGTGCAGACGACTTCCTCGGGATTTGGAGACTATCAGTGCAACGCCGCGATGGCCGTTGCGAAGTTTGTAAAGAAGGCGCCGCGCGATGTAGCCAAGGCTGTTATTGATGGCAGTGTGCTTCACGAAAGTATTGAGCGTGCCGAAATTGCCGGACCCGGGTTCATAAATCTTCATTTGAAGGCCGTTTGGCTTGAAAAGCGTCTGGAAGCCATTGTGAGCGACGGGCGGTTATGTATGCCCGAGATTGGGGCAGGGCAGACTGTGGTGATGGACTATGGTTCGCCGAATATGTGTAAGCCATTGCACATCGGGCACCTGCGAAGTCCAAATATCGGCAGCGCGCTTGATCGGATGCACAGGTTTCTCGGATATCGTGTCATTGCCGACAACCACCTCGGAGATTGGGGCACCCAGTTCGGATACACCATCCTGGGGTATCGGCATTTTGGCGACAAAGAGGCCCTGGAAAAGAAGCCGATGGAGGAACTTGAACGTATCTATGTCCTCAGTCGTGAGCGTGGGGAGCAGGACGCAGAATGGCTGAGTCAGTGCCGGCAGGAACTCGTCAAGCTGCAGTCCGGCGATCCGGAGAACGTAAAACTCTGGAAAGAGTTTATGGATCTCAGCCTGCGTGAGTTGAACCGGATGTATGAACTGCTCGGCGTGCACTATGATCCGGCC
>JBAXMA010000342.1:0-4115 GCA_037134535.1 bacterium | reverse complement strand
TCAACATGCCTTGGTATCATCATGTCAAGATACAGATACCTGTCCACGTACTCGCACAGCTCGACTGACACCCCGTAATCTAGAAACAACGGAGTAAAATGATCGACCCCAAACGGATGTGCCGATTCGAGGGCGTCCCATGCGCACACAAATGCACTCATTTCCACTGGCATTTTACTTGAACCGATCAATGACCGTTAACGGATTGTCGCAATCAAACACATTCCGAACCAACAGGCTTCGTTCTTGGATTCGATGGTCAAAGTTCAAGTGCAAATCGAAGTTTTTTTCCACCTCCATCTGCCCGTCAAACACAACATACACAGAAAGCTCATCCTGATTACGCATCGCACCCAAAAACTGCATGGCCGTGGTCATGTCGGCCTTGCGCTGGTTCTTGGACGGCTTTGAAGCATCTGACGTCCAAGCTTCGCCCCGAAACAGCCTCAGCGTCCCGTCGCTCGTTGACGTATAGTTCATCAGCACAAACACGCTATCGTCACACTCAAAGCACCCCATTCCAACCCCAAAGGCGGTATGGTCCCAAAGCAAAAAATTGAACCTCACTGCCTTGTCATACAAAACCTGCTCGTCCTCAAAATCCGCCTCGAATCCTAGTTTCCAGATACGATCAACAAGACGCTCCACAGTGCGCATCAACCGCCTGCTGTCACGATGCCTTTATAATAACCCAATTGAAATGGAACGCTCTCGACTCTTAGATCGCCTCCGAAATGCAATGGCCTCCATTCGTCCAGAATTCAGCGAAACACGAGGGTTGCTGTGCCTAGAAAAGAATGAATCTGCAGAGGATCCACAGTCTCGCTTGTCGGCATATTCATTCAGGTCGAAACATCTCTTCACGCATGCGATGCATACCATGCAACAGGCACACGACACAAACGACAACAGAGAAACCAATAGAAGAAAATACCAAAAACTAATCCACGGATCCACCGGCTCAGATACAACATTGACGGTGGTAATTGTGGCAGCAACGGTCCCCACAAACAGCACAGACGAAGAGAGTGAACGGACCAGCGCATCCTTGAGAGACGAAGGCGACAGCATGATAGGCTCTGCTGATTTTAAAGGCACAGTGGACTGGCTCACGACGTTTATGGATATAGTAGACAACAGCCTGCGACTGGACACGTTCTGAAAGGAGCACTGTGGACATACATTTGCCGTGCACCGCTCACCGTCCAGCATAGTGACATCAGTATGATACTCCACCGTTCCGTTGCTCAGCATGCCCAACACTTGACTCATTGCGAGTATCAGAGTGGTCACATCGCTGCAAATCTCACTGACTGTGTTTTGCATAGCCATTTCCGTGTTCACCACAGAGAAAACCCTAGGCATCGGCGTGGTCATAGGGGCTTCCTGTTGCTCACACCGACCCGAGGTCAGCACATATCCACTTGCACAGCTGAATTCACAGCCAACACCCCACACCACGCCAACTCCACCGCCAGAGCACAATGCACAAGAGGAGTCTGCAGACACAGTACACCCCACTTTGTACAGCCCGGCGCCGCACACTGGATCGGAGCACGCCTCACAAAACGTCAAGTTTGCCAGATAGTAGCCCGAGACACACCTGAAGCTGCAAGCGGGGTCTGTCCATACAAATCGGTCTCCTGGCATCGATGACATACACTGGGCGCATCTGGCATCAGAGGTCGCAGTGCATGCCACCTGGAACGTTCCGACCCCACAGCTTCTGGCACTGCATCGCGTACAGCTCGACAGCGGGTCCCTGTAGTATCCGACAAGGCACCTGAAATCACAACCAGAAGTCCAGGCATACCCTGCCGCCGGCGCGTTGGTGCAGCCCACACACTGTGCGTCGGAGGAATGAGAGCAGGGCTTCGGATAATTTCCAGGGCGGCAGCTGAGATCAGACGAACACGGGGAGCACGCGGCCAACCCGTCCTTGAAATACCCACCACCACACTCAAACGAGCATCCAGCGGTCCACAAGAACGACCCACTCGGCGTCGCGCAATCCACGCAGGCCAGATCAGCATTCGCGGTGCAATCCACAGGAAAGGTTCCGGCTGCACAGGGACCCGCGCTGCATTTTTGGCATTGATTGCCGTTCAGGAAATACCCCCCAGCGCAGGCGTACTGACAGCCCAGCGTCCACACGTACGATACATTCGAAGGCGCCTCGCACGGCTCACACACGACGTCCTTGAAACGAGAACAGGCAGATGGCTTAAAACCAGGGACACAGACGATAAACTGTGTGCATGCAACACACGCCCCGTCGCGCATGAAAAAGCCGTCGCTGCATTTGAACTCACATCCATTGGTCCAGAGATAATTTCCGGAAGGTGGGACGCACGATGCACACGCCGCGTCGGACACGTTGGTGCAGTTGACAGGAAAGGTTCCAGCCCTGCACGCGAGCGTAGAACACCGCAGACATTTTCCGTTTTGAAGAAAGAACCCTTGGTTGCAGCTGAACTCACAGCCCATAGTCCATTCAAACGACCCCATCGCCAGCGTCTGGTCGCACTCCGTGCACACAGAATCAGACGTCTGCGAACAGGCAGAAAGGCGCCACCCATTGTCACACGCAACGTTCAAATCGCAACGCTGACATCCGCTCCCATTGAACCAATACTGACCAGAAGCACACGCGTACTCACACCCGCTGGTCCACACGAACCCGCTTCCAGGATCAGCACAGGGCGCACACGCCGAGTCGGTCGACGCGTTGCATGCCGACAGATACGTGCCGGCAGGGCAGTGCGGAGCAGAACAGGCGCTGCATCCGTCGTTGGAACGGTAGTAACCATCCAGACAGACGTACTCGCATCCGCCGACCCACACAAACCCGCCCTTTGGTTCAGGGCACAGCAAGCATTCAGAGTCGTTGTGTGCAGTGCACGCGGTCTTGAGATATCCAGGGAAACATATATGGTCAGAACACATGGCGCATTCCGAATTGCTCCGAAAGAAATATCCATCAGAGCAAACGTACCCGCATCCGTCTGTCCAATTGGTAGGGCCTGTTACAGGAGGAACACTACACGCAGCACACTCGGAGTTATTCATGCCGCCGCATTCGGACGGATACGATCCAGGAGAACAGCTCACCACAGAACACGCGGCGCATTCGGTTCCGTTCAACCAGTGGCCGGATCCGCATTCGAAGGCGCATTCAGACGTCCAGTTATAAGGACCACCGGAAGGGCCGTTCAAACAAGGCAGACACACTGCGTCGCGAAGAGAGCCAGGGGCGCAGCCACTCGAAAAAAACCCAGGGACACACGACAAAAGATTGCAAAGCACGCATACTTCGGCCATTTTTAGTGCCCCTTAAAATACACCGCTATATACAACCGCCGCCGCAGCCACACGTGTGCTCAAATGGCGTCGTGCACAAATCCGACATGCGTCCAGTACCGCATCCAGCACAAGAACATGACACTCAAAAAGATAGACCTGGAGAAAGAGCTGGAGGCCCTGCAGAAAATACATTCGACCCATTACAACACAGCGGTCACCCATAATGCAATTGCCAGAGTACGGGATGCTGCGACAGGGGATATGGGCCTCATGATGCCAAACGGAGAGGTGATGACCCGCGAAAAGGTGATGAAGAAGATAGAGATTGCGGCCAAATGCATGGAGACGTCGGCTGCATACGAGAAACATAACCGAAGCCTTACAGAGGAGATCAGACTGCTCAAGATCAACTACGACAAGACGTACAGCGAGATGCGGAGGATGGAACATATGCTCACGGGGTTCGAGCGAACCAGAAAGTATGAGCCGCTCACGGACCAAACGTATGCCGCGGCCTTGAAGCTAAACGAACAGCTTGCAGAAGAGGTAGAGGCGCTGGAGCGCAAGGTCCACGGGCTGCAAGAGGAGAACGAGATGCTTTCGTCGCGCAGCCGAACAGCACAGAGCCGAACAAGGATCGCAGACGACGACGACGATACCGCAGAGTCACACATCACGGCAGACGGACGAATCCCAGAGCTGTGTCCCGTAGACGGCGAGAACTGTCAGCGGTACGAGCCCCAGGTAATATGCAACCCGAACCCTGCCAACGCTTTCCGCGTTCACATGGCAAAGGTCCACCAGTGAGTGCA
>JBAXMA010000341.1:0-4122 GCA_037134535.1 bacterium | reverse complement strand
GTCTGTACCCATAAACAGCACCTTCCCGTTACCGCTGTCACGCGACACCAGAAGAGGTATGCGTCCATGCTCGTTCCTGGCCTCTGAATGCACTGCGAGTACTTCGGAACCTGCCCTCGCCCTGATCACTGGGGCATGCCAGAAAAAGCCGGGCAATTGCTTCCACAGTGTCGTGTTTCCAGCAGGGTCAAAACTCAACATCGTCAGCAGATGCCCGCTGCCACGTGAGGTGAGCACAAGCCGTGACTCCATCGGCGATCCGAATCCGCCGGGTCTGGCCCCGGAAAGCTCGACCGGCATCAAGTCCCGTAAGGCAGACGAAGTGAGTGTAGCCTGCTTACCTTCTCTTCCCGGCAGTAAGACAAGTCCGCTGCCCTGTTTCTCAACAAGCCCCTTGATCATATCGGCATTCTCTGCCGTCAACTGCCCCTCACCGACCCCCACATCGCCAAGGAACACAACGTCGTACGAAGACAATTCATCCATTCCCGAAGGGAATCTGGTAATATAATTGCGACCCTCACCAACATTCATGCCATTGCTGTGCAGCAGCAAACACTTCACATCCACTCCTGGATCCCGCATGAGCGCGTTCCGCAGGTAGCGGTACTCCCAGCGTGGCAGAGACTCCACCACAAGCACCTTGAGCGTCTCCCTCCGGAACGCCAACCGGAACTCTTTCTCATTGTTATCGGTAATTACCTCGTCTTTCTCGGGAGGAATTTTCAGCGTGAACGTCTGATCGCCCTCCCGTCTTGGTGTAAGGAAAACTGTATCCTGAAACTGCGCCATAGCCGGAATGCGAACTTCTTTCGAAGCATTCACGCCCTCTGCATCTGTCAAAGAGACAACAGCGTTGACATCTCTGTCAAGATGACTGCGGATTCTGAAGGGAATCGACACCCGCTCGTCCATCAGAGCGTAGGCAGGTGCCACAACACTCTGGAGCTCGATATCCGGCAGGAACTTCTCACTACCTGTCGAAATGAGGAATATTGGAATACCGCGCATCCGGAGCTTCGTCGCCGCAGACACCGGGGATTTGCCCATATTCCAATCGCCGTCGGTGAGCAGCAGAATAGCCCTCAGGTTTTCACGCGTGTTCAACGCCTTTTCAAGCGCGAGATCAATATCCGTGCCGCAATCCTCATTGGTCTTACCACCTTCTGCCGGTGGTATTGCCGCGAAGTCCGTTACAGCGACATCGTACCGCTTCTTAAGTGGTGCCCAGAATTCCGCTGCGCGTTTGCCAGCCAGCCACTCTGCGCGCGTAACAGCCTGTGCTGCACCGGCAACCACGTCCCTCGTGTTCATGCTGTCTGAGGCGTCGCACAACACCTCAACCACAGGCTTCTCGGTCTTGCGGACAGTGTGAACCCATTCCGGCCTGAACAGCGTGAACACAAGCAGGCAGCCCGTAACCAGTTTCAGGATCTCAGGCAGTATGAGCCTGCGACCTTCCTGACCGGCAGCGCTGCGAAAGAACAGCCATAGCAGAGCAACAAGCATTGCCCCGCCCGCCACCGCGGTCCACAGCGAAATTGAAAAGCTCCACGTTCCCGACGTCATTTCGTCATCCTTCAAGTCGTCAATGCATCCAAAGTCTTCTTCCTGATTTTCTCAGACAGCACAAGAAATGCCTCAATGGTCATAAATCCGAGTGCAAGGAAGACCAGAAGCCGCCACAATTCGCCCTCAGACCTGCCGGTGCCGGCTTCGGTGATATCATCCACAACACGCACTTTGACATCGCTCATCAGGGCGGGCACGGCACTACTGTCCACAGTGTCGGGATTGTCCTCGTCAGGAGGCCTGTTCAAGGCCAGAAGATGTGTTCCGTATCTGTACACCCCGGCATGCCATCGGGAATCTCCGGTACCGGAGGCCTCTACTGCGTCCCACTGCTCATCAGCCCGCGGCCGCCATTCTCCGCAAATCTCGTTGCCACAGAGTGTCATCCGCTTTCCGCCGAGAGTGAGCATTCTCTGCAACATTGGTACAAGCACCTTGCCCTCTCCAAGGTTCGACCAGGCCTCATCAGGTAGAGATGAGCACGCGAACACGTATCCTGCGCCGACTCGCCGCCGCAGCAGAAAAGGTCTTCTGTCGGCAAATTCGGCTAGCGTAATCCATCCTCCGCTCATCGACACCGGATCAGACTTATTATCGCCGGCCAGAACAACCGGAATCTGCCTGCGTGTGAAAAGCAGGCCCGCGACCTGCAGGTTAGCGCCGTCGTCCGTCTTCGCCAGAGGACCGTCGTACTCATCCCATGTCGCAACACGGAAAGGTTTGCCCGAAACTGTAACGTCGACATCCGACCACCGGATGTCGAACATGTTCGTCAGGCCGGAACCGGCCGCGTCCGCGCCAGGTCCGGGCGGAAAGAAGACCACAACACCGCCCTCTTCCGCGAAAGACCTTATCATGCGCTCTGCCTGCTCCCCGGCAACAGGCGCCTGCCATATAAGCATGGATGCATCCTTCATGATGGAGCTGTCAGGGCGTTCAGGATCCATGACGACAACATGCTTTGAGCCGCCCGGTGTGGCTGCACTGTGCAGATACTTCGCAACCGGCTGGGTCTTCGACGCAATAACCGCCCTGAGTTGCACGTTGTTCCCGTATACAAAGTAAGACTTGTTGTCGCGTGCGTTGTCATCGGCAGGCAGGTCCACTTTGCCCCAACCTGATCCCGTGGCCTTCCCGGAAAGATCAACCGGCGTGTTATAGCGCAGAGATGCAGTGGTCGCGACTATGTCAAACTGCGAACGCGCGCCGTCTACCGTCAGCACCAGCGGAAACGAGGCAGGTGCCGCCTCGGTACGGTTGATGTCGAGTCCCAGGCTGAGCCGGTTCTTTCCGGCGACGCTTCTGCGTTCCGCCGACCGGAAAACAACAGAGGCATTTCTCACTCCCCCGCCATTTACCGACAAGACAGTCACGGTGACATCTTCCGGCAACGCCGCCAGCTGCGCATTGATGGTTCGCCATTCCGCGCTGTCCGGATGCCAGTTGTTCTTCTGGAGGTCAGACGCAACCCAGATCTCCGTCCGACCCGGCCTGTTTTCTACTATGTAGCTGGCAGCCGCTCTAAACATGGCAGGGAGATCCGCGGCTGTATCAGTAGGGCCGGTGAGAAGCAATCCCTCAAGCATCTGGCCGGCCCCGACTTCCTGTGGAGTCCTCATCACATTCTCTATCAGCACGAATCTGCCGGCTTTCCGCAACCTGCCAGCAGCTTCCGTGAACAGGCGCAACGCGCGCTCGCGCCGGCTGGATCTAGTCTGCGGGTCGGTCGTTTCCATGCTAGCGGAGCGATCGAGCAGTACGATAACGGCGTCTGGCGTCCCACCGCAGAATGCCGCAAATGCCCCGCCGGCAAGCGGCCTGCTGGCAGCCAGCACGATGGCCAGCACAATACCTGTCCGGCAGGCCAGAATCAGATAATGCCGCAACCTGGCGCGTCGCGAAGCGCTCCGCGTGGCCGAGAGCAGAAACATCATGGCGGCCCACTTTACCGATCTGAATCTCAACCTGTTCAGCAGGTGGATAACGACAGGAATGGCAACTGCCGGAAGAGCCCATAGAAGAGTTGGTTGAATGAACGTCATGGTCTGTGCCCGGATGCGCTGCTCCGCCGCATTCGTTGCAGAAGGAACGCCGCCAGCACGGTCTCATAGTTGGCGTCGGTGAATACCCTCTGATAATCCACGTTGAATTCCTCGCAGCCGTGTTTCATAGCGTCCAAGTACCGGGTCAACTCCTGCTGGTATCCGGCTCGCACCACGGCAGGGTCGGTAACCATTGCAAAAGAGCCTTCGATGTCTACGAAACGGATGGGGCGATCGAACTCGAAATCAATCTCTGTCCTGTCAAGCATGTGAAATATTGCAAGGTCATGGTTCTTGAACCGCATGTGCTGAAAACAGTCAAGAAGCGCAGGCACGTCGGTGAAGAAGTCGGAAAAGACCACAACCAGCGCGCGCTGTCTCGCCTTCTCAGCAAGGTTATGAATGGTCTCAACTATTTCAGTCTTTCCGGCCGGCTCTGTGTCCGCGAGAACATCAAAGATACTCTTGAGATGGGAGGGAGTGTAGCGGGGCTGGATCTCACGAACGG
>JBAXMA010000340.1:0-4141 GCA_037134535.1 bacterium | reverse complement strand
CTCTTCGGAAAGCGGGGGAATAAAGCATGAGAATTGCTGGTATCATTCCGGCACTGTGGGGTTCGACGCGGTTTCCCGGCAAGAGTCTTGCGATGCTTGGCGGTAAACCTGTGATCCGACGGGTTTATGAGCGCGCATCAGCGGCCAGCAGGCTTGATGTTGTCATGGTTGCGACAGATGACGATCGGATACGGCAGGAGGTTGAGAGTTTCGGCGGAAAGTGTGTGATGACCCGCAGCGATCATCCGTCCGGTACAGACCGTGCCGCTGAAGCGGTCTGCGGCCTGGATGCTGATATCATAGTGAACATTCAGGGAGATGAGCCATTTATTGAGTCCTCTCTGATAGATCAACTGGCGGCGGCGATGGCGGTCGAGATTGGCTGGGACATGGGTACTGCTGCGGTTCCGATAGACAATGAACGGGACCTGCGTGATCCATCAGTAGTGAAGGTGGTGTGGGGAAGGGATCACCGTGCTATTTATTTCTCGCGATCGGTGATTCCTTTTGACCGGGATCACGAATATAGTGTTCAGAGTCCGCTGTATTGGCGGCATATCGGGATTTATGCATACAGGAAGGCATTTCTGCAGGAGCTTGTGGCGACGCCGCCATGCCTGCTTGAAAAAGTCGAGAAGCTTGAGCAGCTGAGGGCCCTTCACCTGGGAGCCGGAATCAAGGTGATAGAGACAAAGGACGTGGGTGTGGGCATTGATACTCCGGCTGATCTTGCCAGGGCAGAGGAGCTCATGCGGTCAAAAGGATGGTTGTAATAATGGCCACCAAGACAAAGAAAGTCGCTGTTGGCGGTATAGAAATCGGAAGCGGATGCCCTCTGGCCCTTATCGCAGGGCCGTGTGTCATAGAGAGTAGAGAGATCTGCCTTGCTATTGCAGGGGCGTTGGCCGATTTCTCACGCAGGGAGAATGTACCACTCATTTTTAAGGCTTCGTATGACAAGGCGAACAGGTCGTCAATCAAATCGTTCAGGGGACCAGGTATCGAGGAAGGGCTGAAGATTCTCTCCGAAGTCAAGGCGACGTACCGCCTGCCCATACTTACCGATGTTCATACAGTTGAGCAGGTTTCTCAGGCGGCGGCGGTTGCGGACGTTTTGCAGCTTCCGGCATTCCTGTGCAGGCAGACAGACCTTGTCGTTGCGATGGGTATGAGCGGCAAGGTGGTCAATGTGAAAAAGGGCCAGTTTTTGTCTCCTCAGGAAATGCGGCATGTGATTGAGAAGATCAGGAGCACAGGGAATGAGCAGATGCTTTTGACGGAACGCGGGTCATCGTTCGGGTACAATAATCTGGTCGCCGATATGCGCTGCATGCCTATTCTCAGAGAGATGGGCTTTCCTGTGATATTTGATGCGACACACAGCGTTCAATTGCCGGGCGGAGCTGGTGACAGGTCCGGCGGCGAGGGCAGGTTTGCCCCATATCTGGCGAGAGCAGCAGTTGCTGCAGGATGCGATGCTGTATTCGTTGAGACCCACACAGAACCAGAGAAGGCACTGTCGGACAGAGACAATACAATTTCGATAACCAGCTTGAAGACTTTGTGGCAGATGCTGAGGAGAATCGATGAAGTCGTGGGACGCTAGTACTGGAGCAAGTCTGATGGTTGGTTTGGTCGCCATCGCTCTCGCAGTGCTTGCGGGTGACGGTTTGTCTCAGGTAACGACAACAGGAAGTTTCCGGTATCCTGTCCGTGATGCCGGTACGGGTCGAAAGACGGCAGAGATCACGGGCGATTCCGCGTCGGAAACACCTGAGGGCGGCCTGCGGATAACCGGGCTCCGGCTGGCAATGCTGGAGATTGACGAGAAGACGAATGCTGTTGTGGAGGCCTCAGACTGTATATACAAGCTGGAAGATCAAATGGCTGTGTCCGATACCGACGTGCGGATAGTGAGCGGAAACCTTATTGTAACCGGGCGTGGCTTTACATGGCGGTCAAAAGACGGCGTGATGAAAATCAAGAGCAGGGCACGGGTTGAGATTGGAGCTGCCCTTGATCTTGGAAGTTATATGGCGTCGCCTGACAAGTAAAGCGAGAGGGAAAGAGCATGCAGGCTGCAGGATATTGTAAGCAGATCCCGAGGACATTTGTCTGTGTGCCTCTATTTGCGGTATTCCTGCTAAATATTGGCATGGAAGCTGCTTTAGGAGAGTCAACGGAAAAGACTACTCCGGTCGTAGCTTCTGTTGCCGGGACTAACCAGTCGACAGTAATTACTGCAGACAGGATGACATTTGATTATGAGAAACGATATGGATTTATGGAGTCCAATGTTCGAGTTATTGGCAGGGAAATGACTATTGATGCCGATACAATCATGATACGATTCAGAGCTGACAATCAAATTACGAACGTACTGGCGACAGGAAGTGTGTTCATAAGGCAGGGTGGTGGCGTTGCGACCTGTACCACGGCCAGTTGTGATGTTGTCAGCGGTGTAATGGTTCTTACCGGGAACCCTGCGCTTACCCGCGGCCAGGAAGTGATGAAAGGCGATATGATCACAGTCGTGAGAGAAGCCGGGAAGGGTGCCAGAGTTAAGGTGGTCAGGCAGCCAGGGGGCCCGCCGGCTACTCTCATTCTCGGTCCGAATGCAAAGTTTGATGACATGCCGGCGTTGACAGGTGAGCAGGACAGGCGGAAAGTGCTGAAATAGGGACAGTGAATGTGTGTGTGGGAGGGGCGTCCTGCGTGGAAACTTTGTTGAAAGCAGAGCAACTGGTCAAG
This sequence comes from bacterium, assembly GCA_037134535.1. Lineage (GTDB taxonomy): Bacteria > Verrucomicrobiota > Kiritimatiellia > SPBP01 > SPBP01 > JBAXKQ01. The sequence continues at coordinate 1,390 of JBAXMA010000340.1, read as the reverse complement.
ACGTATCGTGGCAAGAGGGTGGTGGACGGCATCAATCTTGAAGTAGGCCGCGGTGAAATTGTAGGGCTGCTTGGGCCGAACGGAGCCGGTAAGACGACGACGTTTTACATGGTAATAGGGCTTGTTCGTGCGGACGGCGGAAGGGTTGTTTTTGACGGGAACGATATTACCAGACTGCCGATGTACAGGCGCAGCCGGCTGGGGGTGGGGTATCTGTCGCAGGAACCTTCGATCTTCCGGAAGCTGACTGTTGAGGAAAATGTGATGGCCATACTTGAGACTCTGGACATCCCGGCTGTCGAGCGAAAGCGCCGTCTTGTTGCTCTTCTTGATCAGCTCGGAATTGGCGGGCTTGCGAACCAAAAGGCGTGCACATTGAGCGGCGGTGAGCGACGGCGTCTCGAAATAACAAGAGCGCTTGTTACTAATCCGTCTCTAATTCTTCTTGATGAACCATTCAGCGGAGTGGACCCGCTAGCTGTTTCGGATGTGCAGCAGATCATCAGGCAGTTGAGAGATCGCGGGCTTGGAATATTGATTACGGATCACAACGTCAGCGCAACGCTTTCGATAGTTGACAGGGCATATCTTGTATACGAGGGAAAGGTCCTCAGGGAGGGCGCTAGCAGTTATTTGATCAATGATGAGGTGAGTCGCAGGATGTATCTTGGGTCGCAGTTCACAATGTGAGGAGGAAGAAAAGATGGGCATTGAAATTACGGTCAGGCATATCGGGATCTCTGCGGAAGGAAAAGAATATGCACAATCAAAAGCTGAGGAGTTGCTTCGTGACTTTCCGAATTTAGAGAATGTTCATATCATCATAGATGGGCACGGCCACCGCAAACTTGCCGAGGTTGTCATACAGGGCAAGCCTCATATTCGCATTGAGGCTTCTGGCGCGGCCGATGAGGTGCTTCCCGCGGTTGATCAGGCTCTGGATAAGACGCTGAGCCAGTTGCGCAAGGCGATCAAGAAGGTTCAGGATCACAGAGTATAGTGGATCAGGAGTGTAGCAGTGCAGGTTGTGAGGAGTAATAGCTCAGGTGAAGGCAAGGTTCAGCCGGTAGTTCATGAATTGATCGTGACCGGTTTGACAGGCTTTCATTTTTTGCCTGCATCTCAGCTTGCGAAGATTGCCCTTGAGTATGAAGGCACTATTGAAGTCGAGAAGGGTGACCGGCGGGAGAATGCCAAGAGCGCGCTGGCGCTGGTAGGATTGCTTGCTGTCGCCGATGAGATTGTAAAGTTCCGTATCATTATCGACGGGCCATGCGCAAACGAAACCTTCGCAATGATTTTGAAGACGTTGAAGGGGAAGCTTGTTCTTGCAGATCAACCTGCAGCGGCAGGTCAGGTTCGGTCGAAGCCCGGAGGATGTGGCTACTTG
>JBAXMA010000339.1:0-4149 GCA_037134535.1 bacterium | reverse complement strand
CCTACCTACCTACCTACCTACCTACCTACCTACCTACCTACCTACCTACCTACCTACCTGCCCGCATCGCTACGCGAAGCGTTGCAGGCGGGCGCTTCGCTCTACTTCTCAGGCCACAGTCCACATCCCACATCTTCTCTTCTTCACTCCGTCGCGAGCTTGATCACTCCCGCGATATCCAGGATCAGGCCGGGCCGGCCATCGGCCATGATGCTCGCACCGGATACGCCGGGCACGATGCCCATGGCATCGCCCAGACTCTTGATCACGATCTGCTGCTGACCCAGAATCTCGTCCACCAGCAGGCCCCAACGCTTGCCGGCTTCCTCGACAACCATGACAATGGCGTCTGATGGATTGGTGATCGCGCCCGAAACGTGGAAGATGTCAGAAAGCCTGAACAGCGGCAGGAGGTTGCCCCGGAAAGCCACCATCTCACCTTTGCCGGTGACAGTGGAAATCATGTCCGGACTTGGCCGCAGTGATTCGATGATGGACAGCGTCGGCAGGACATAAATCTCGGAGCTGACCCTTGCCAGCATGCCGTCAATGATTGCCATGGTGAGCGGTAGGACGATTGTGAAGATCGTTCCCTGGCCTGGTCGCGTACTGATCAGCACGTTGCCGCGGAGGCTTTCGATGTTCCGGCGGACCACGTCCATGCCGACACCACGCCCGGATATCTCCGTAATCTGTTTGGCTGTCGAGAAACCGGCCGCAAAGATCAGCGCGAATACTTCCTGATCCGGTACGCCGTCGCCGGTCTTCAGGATGCCTTTCTCAATGGCCTTGGCAACGATTGCCTCACGGTCGAGGCCCTTGCCGTCGTCCTCGATATCAATGTGAATGCTTCCGCCCTTGTGATGGGCGCGCAGTGTCACGTGCCCGATCGGATCCTTGCCTTTGGCCTTACGCTCTTCATTGCTCTCAACCCCGTGATCCATTGAATTGCGGATCATGTGCACCAGCGGATCACCCAGCTTTTCAACCATGCTCTTGTCAATTTCAGTTTCACCGCCCTCAATAGCCAGTTCAACATGCTTGCCGGACTTCTTTGAAAGGTCGCGGACGAGTCTGGCCATTTTGCGGAACGTGGCATCGATCGGTACCAGCCGCATGGCCATGCCCATGTCCTGAAGCGACCGTGTGATCTTGCCAAGGAGTGAGAGATTCTTCTCGAGCCTGAGCGACTTAAGTTTCTGGATGTCCGGATCGCTGGCCACAATGGATTCGGCAATCACGAGTTCACCGATGGTGTCCAGCAGCAGGTCGATCTTCTCAGCATCAACCTTCATAGTCTGACCGACCTCAACGCCTTCCCGTGGTGCAGCGGTCTTCTCTGCCGCATTGCCGGCAGCCGCGCTCGAGTCAGCCGCACCAGCCACCGATGTTTCGACCTTCAACGGCTCGGTCGCCTGCGCTCTCTCTTCGTTCGACGTTGGACGTTGAATGTTCGATGTTGGATGTTCGTTCCCTGCAATTGAGCTTGCCGAAGGGGTCTTTTCTTCGTTCGACGTTGGATGTTCATTCCCCGCGACCTCGCCCGATCCAGCCGCCCCGGCCTTTGGTGTTTCACGTTCTACTTTCAATGTTCCACTTTCCACGTCCTTCTCAGCGGTCGACTTTCCACGTTCCACATTCAAAGGCTGCTCCACACCCGCCAGCACATCTTTCAGTGCTCCAATCAACTTGGGCAGCTCCGGCCGTACCTTCATATCTGTTCCGGCTGACAGTGCATCCTTCAGGTCGCCCATCATGGTCTTGAGCATGTCCAGTCCGGCGAAGGTCACATCCACCACGTTGCCTGTGAACTGGCGTTTTCCCTTGCGCACTTCATCCAGCAATGTTTCGGCCACATGAGCAAGGTCGCCGACCGGCTTCAGGCCCAGAAATCCGGACACGCCCTTGATCGTGTGAAATGCCCGGAAGACGGCGCCAACGGCGTCTGTATTCGCGGGATCATCTTCCAGAATGAGCAGGTTTTCGTCTGCCGCGTCGAAGTGCTCCTGTGATTCGCCAACGAAATCTTTGGCCAGGTCACGGTCACTGATTGGAACGCTTGAGGGCATATGCACCGGACCGGACTGTGCGGCTGGCGCGATTGGCACATTTGCGACGGCAGGGGATTGCCGCCCGCTATCGTCTGCACCGTCAACAGCACCTGTTGTCGGCGTTCCGACGTTCAACGTCCCACTTTCCACAGTCAACGTTTTGCCTGCAGCCACACTTTCGACGTTCAATGTTCCACGTTCCGCGTTCAACGTATTTTCCGCAGCCGCTTGCTTGCGCTTGACCAGGATATCCGGCGGCGCACCGGGTTTTTCGCGATTCGCATAGGCCGTAATGGCCTTTTCCAGCCAGTCCTTGATCTCGAGAAGCAGATCCACTGAGATGTCGCCGCCGCTTCCATCCAGGCATTCCTCTGCGGCGTGGCAGAATGTTCCAATGTCATTCATTCCCACAACGCCGGATTCGCCCTTCATTGTGTGCAGGATCCGCCTGAGCGCGGCAAGTGGCTCGGGCTGTCTGTTTTCCTCAAAGGTCAGAATGGCGGTTTCCATGTCCGGCAGCACCGACTGCTGCTGCTCCAGATAGGCATTGAAAAGATCTTCGTCGACACCTGCCCGCAGTTCGACCACTGAACTCGTGTCAGCGGCGACCGTCGCTGCCGGAGCGGCGCCCTCGGCCACTTTCTTCTTGCCGCGTGCGGGCTTCTTCGGGGCAGGGGTTTCAGTAGAGGTCGAGAGCTGCAGCTCTGCCGGGAAGGCCGCTTCCTTCAGGCTGCGACCGCGGGATACGGCCTGCAGCGACGATACGCACCGGCTGGCGATGCCTATGTCCACGGCGGCATCCTTTGATTGCTCCAGGATGATGTCTTCAATCAGGGATGCGGCCTTCTTTGCCGCTTCGCAGGCAAGCTTGTTCGCCGGCTCGCCTCCGGCCTTTTCGAATGCCGCCGCAACAGCCTGCAGATGCTGGCAGAACTTTGCCAGGCCCGGCAGGTCGCCCGCGTCAAGGAACATTACCTGTTCGCATGCTTGCTCAATCAACTGGTCAAGAGTGTCACTCACAAATTTGCTCCTGTGTGTGCGCCGACGCGCTTCTCAAATGTCTTGCCCTGGGTCGCAATTGTCGGACATGCCGGACGGGTCGGACATGAAGATCACCAGCCCCCGCCCTCAGTCTCTCTGCCCACAGTCCACAGCCTATAGTCCACATCGTCCCCTTCCTCACTCCCACTTGACGGCTTTCGCCACTGTGGCGAGCAGCTCTTCGGGAGCGAATGGCTTAAAGAGAAAATAGTTGCAGCCTGCGGCTTCGAACTCGGCGATGAGGACGTCGTCAGAAAGTCCAGTCATCATGACCACCGGTACATTGATGTTGCTCGTATTGAGCTCTTTGAGAACCTGCTGGCCGGAGATACCCGGCATGTTGATGTCACACAGGACCAGATCGACAGGAGAGTCGGTTGCGTGAGCGGCAAGCACGACTGAAACGAGTTGCTCGCCAGTCTCTGAAATCGAGACCTGATATCCAGCCCGTCTGAGCATTAGAGATACAGTCTGGCGGATCCTCTTCTCATCATCAGCGAGCGCAATATGCTTAAGAGTAGATTTCATTGGTCCCTTGTATATAGCAGTATCCGTGCCATGCCAGGAGGCGATGACGCAAGTAGTTGTAGTGCAGTCTGTTGCGTTCACAGGAAACACAATGCAACTGATTCTCGAATAGCAATATATGTTGACGCTAAGTGAGTGATAGTGATGCAAACACCTACACGGGAATGCGTTATATCAAGTATCGCTATGTTGACGCTGCAACAAGTGTTGCATGGGTAAAATGTGAGGCGGCAGGGACCGGGGGAGGCAGGGACAGACCCTGGCTACACTCTTGCCGTCGACGACGATTACGACAAGGATTACGACGACGATTAAGAACAGGAGCACGGGACAGTCACGACTGTGCTGCCTGGTGGCGTCCGGCGTCCCTGCCGGACGCGTTACAGTAACAGCAGCCGCCAGAGACGGCGGCTGCCACCTCTGAAGAAATCACGACAGGGACAATCACGACAGAGACAGACCCTGGCTACTCTTTGGTCAGGGGCACAAGTGCTGCCGCTGGATTTGTCCGCGAATGTAGGAAGCGCGC
>JBAXMA010000338.1:0-4150 GCA_037134535.1 bacterium | reverse complement strand
GTCGTGGCGGTTCCGAAGTCGGCTATTATAGCAGGCGCGCCGTACAACCACGCCACGGCGCAGGCATTTGCGAGGCGGTCTGCACCGATGGTTTCCGGTCGGGGATACCGGATTGTCAGCCCGAGCTCGAGCTTATGGGACACAGTTATGACGTTTCGCCCTGCCAGCAAATTGAGGGCTCTCAATAACGGACGATTGACGTGCGGTACTACTGAACAGAATACGGCCGACACGGCGGAGCGTTTCCCCAGCAGGCGCCTGAGCGCCTGCCCGAAAGAGTCGCCGGTTTCGCAGTCCGCAGTCGGAACCCGGTCTCTGCAGAGAATCCGGCCGCCAGTCGACAGTGCCAGCTTAACCGAGGTGTTGCCGGCATTTATCAGAATGACGAACTGAGTTGCACATCGCATAAGCATCTTATCCGTATAGCACAAAGGTCAGGCGGCATCCAGACGGGGATGCAATCTGACCGGTCACTTCAGTTCAAGCGAAAGATCCGCCGCAGGCGCGGAGTGGGTCAGGCAGCCAAGGGAGATGGAATCAACGCCCGTACGCGCGACCTCCTCCACGTTCTCCAGAGTGATGCCGCCGGACGCTTCGGTGTAGCATTTCCCGGAGCAGAGCAGTACGCACTTGCGCATCAGCTGCGGCTTCATGTTGTCGAGCAGGACACATTCCGGTTGCCCATGGAGGGCACTGAGAAGTTCTTTTTCATTCTCGACCTCAATCTCAATCGCCAGCTCCGGATTCCTCATGCGTGCCTTCATCACGGCCATTCCCAGATCGCCGGCCTGCGTCTGATTCCACAGAGCCCGGTGATTATCCTTGATCAGCACCATGTCGTCCAAGCCCATCCGGTGATTCGTACCACCGCCACACAGCACTGCATATTTTTCCAGCGGCCGGAGACCGGGCGTGGTCTTTCTGGTGTCCAGAATAACGGTTCCGAAGCGTCTGGTCTTTGTAACGAAGGAGGCCGTAAGTGTCGCAATGCCTGTCATCCTCTGCATGAAGTTAAGAGCGGTCCTCTCGGCGGAAAGGATTGCGCCAGCAGGCCCGCTGATGGTCATGATTGTACCATTGCGTTTCACCTTCTTACCGTCCGGAATCAGGATCCGTACCTTGAGCTCCGGGCAAATCCGTTGAAACACAGCCCTGCCGATTGTTGATCCGCTGACTACATAGCTGCCGCGGGAGACGATCTGAGCGGTTGTCTTCGCAGAAGACGTCGCAAGCGCATCTGTGGTTGCGTCACCCGCGCCGATATCCTCGGCAAGTGCGTTCCAGATCGACGACTTGACCTGGACGTTGTCTTCAATGCGAGGTAGTTTCATTGTTCCCATGGTGTTCATCCTCTCGGGGACTGGTCTCAGCCCTTGCTCCAGCGGCATGGCATGTAGCAGCCCTCGAAGTCGCTAGCTGCCGTGACGCGAATTTCGTAAGTGTTATCGAGCCTGCAGTAGTTGGTGAGGTGATCCTCAGAATGGACCGAGAATGAAAGCAGATAGGATCCCCTTGACAGGCTGAGGTTATCGATTTTCAAAACGACCTCACCACGGCCATTGATTTGCGGGATATCGAACTTCTCTATCTGGGTGTTGTTGCCGTAGACGATGCGGCCATTCAGGTCTGAAGCTGAGAATCCGAATACCGGCCGCGCGACAGGATGTTTTGCCGAGTAGCGGACACGTGCAATCAGCGGTTCGCCTGACTTGAACTTGTCGGTCTTTCCGCCGGACGTTCCGGACAGCTCGACTTCCTCTATAACGACTTCCTGTGTACCCCATACGCGTTGTGCGCCCATGGCCTGCTTGCGGCGAACAAACTCCTGATAGTCTTCGACTATACCGGAAGGTGTGCCGATACCGTGCACAGTCCCCTGCTCCAGGAACAGGATTCTGTCGCTGACCGAGGTGATCGTCGGGAGGTCATGCGAGATGATGACCATTGTCCGGCCGCTGGTTCGGAAGTCTTTCATGCGGTCAAGGCACTTGCGCTGGAATGCCGCGTCGCCTACCGCGAGAACCTCGTCTATAAGGAGAATGTCCGGTGCGACCTCAACAGCCACAGCGAATCCAAGCCGTACATACATGCCTGATGAATAGTGCTTTACCGGCTCGTCGATCCAATCGCTGAGTTCCGCGAAATCGACTATGGCATCGAAGCGGGCAGTCATTTGTTTGCGGGAGAGGCCCATGATTGCGCCGTAGAGGAAAACATTCTCGCGACCGGTGAGTTCGGGATGAAATCCCGCGCCCAGTTCGAGAAGCGAGGAAATACTGCCTGATGCGGTGATCTTTCCAGTGGTAGGTTGCATTGTGCCGCTGACGAGAGCCATCAATGTGCTTTTTCCGGCGCCGTTGGCGCCGATAATGCCGAGTGTCTCGCCGCGCTTGACGGTAAAACATACGTCCTTCAGCGCCCAGAAATCACGGGCAGGCTGGCGGCGGCCCCTGAGAAAATCCACGGCTGCGGCTTTCAGTGTTTGTGATGAACTGTGTTTGAGGCGGAATCGCTTGCCCACATTTTCAACAGTTATGACCGAGTCAGCCATCGACATATCCCTCGTACACACCGGCATTGAGCGCCCGGACTTTCCACCTAGAATTCATCAACGAAACGCTTCTGTACTTTCTGGAAAAAGGCAATGCCTGCAAAGCAGATCAACCATGCTATTGCGAATGCCATGACTGTGAGCCTCGGGGCCATGATGGGTGTCCCGAGCAGGACCGTTCTGTAGGCAGTTACTATTCCGGTCATCGGGTTCAGGAACGCCAGCCGTTGATATTCCTGCGGTATCGCCATGAGCGGGTATATTATCGGTGTCAGGAAGAACCACGCAAGCAGAGCAACACTCACCATGTGTTCGGTGTCACGGTAGAACACATTCAGTGCCGAAAGGAAAAGACCAAGGCCGAGACAGAGCGCGAAATGAGTCAGAACTATGACCGGCAGGAACCAAAGGTAATGGAAATGCACCGGTGCGAACCCGCCAAATTTCAGAATTGCCGCGTATCCGGCAAGGATCAGAAGCGACAAGAGAAAGTTGATGACATTGCTGATGGTCATCGACAGCGGAAGGATTATGCGCGGAAAAACGGTCCGGGCAACCAGATTCGCATTGCCCAGTATGCTGTTCAGTGAATCATTCAAACACATTGCGAGGAACTGCCACGTGATGACACCAGTGACAAGCATGGGCAGGAAGAGCGGATTGTCCTTGTCGTAGCATTTGAGAATCTTGAGGAAGACTGCATAGATAAGAATGAAGAACAGCGGATTCAGCAGGGTCCAGAAAAAGCCCAGAGCCGAGCGCTTGTACCTGATCTTGAGGTTGCGGCCCACCATTATGGCGATCAGGTCGTAATGTTTACTTAAATTTGACTTCAGGTTCCACATGGATTGGCGATTATCATTGATTCACATTGAACTCGTCAATGTTCAATTGCGTGCCGATCAGTTTTTCGCAGGGCTACGCCGTGACAAGTAAGCGCGTGGCTCTTGGTGTACCTAAGCGCAGATGCGCCCTAAGAAACCTATGACCAACCATCTCCACGCCTTTTACCGGAACCTGCTTTGAATAATGAACCCGAGATGCGGAGTCGGATTGGTTATGATGATCTGTTCCTTATTTGATCTTCTGATTACATAGCCATCAAACACACGATCCTGACCGCCCTGTAGATTTCCATAGACCCTGACCTTTTCATCAACGGCAAGATTCAGGGGTTTATCCGGTAACTCCGCTCTCACATGAATAGAGCCGGATGCATCTTTTAGAGTAAATCCGCCTTTATCAATTCCGGTGACAATCCCTTCTATTGTGGTTACAGGCGGCAATCCCAGCTGCTTAACAGGAGTGATTGCCGTGCATCCGGCTAGCATGAGACCGATTAGTAATGCGATGAGCTTCATTCTGCCTCCTATCCAGTAAGATCATCTCCACATAACGGGGATCGTCAGGCATCACCGTCTGGAACGACGAGATTTGCGGGCCCTGCCGACATATTCCGTTCCGGATTCTGCTACCGCATGGCCACGTTGCCCCGGTAAGGGTCGCACAAGAAAGCCCTGCTCCGCAAAATGATTGTCAAAAGCAAACACGTTCCGAAGGCCCAGTCTCCGCATGACCTCGAAGCTCACGCAGTCGACC
>JBAXMA010000337.1:0-4153 GCA_037134535.1 bacterium | reverse complement strand
TCATTGAGCCAGGTCATTTCCGCTTCCAATGTCATGGCGAGAGTGTATTCCATCTTGAAATCGAGCTTGGCTATCAGCACCGTGGTCTCGAGCGCCGCCTCATCGGCAGCCCCGGCCGGAAGACTATCCACTACATGGAAACAGCAGCCGGTGACACGACAATCGGCCACACCCTGGCATACTGTCACCTCCTTGAATCTCAGGGTAAGATCCGCGCACCAGCGCGGGCTCAGGTCCTGCGCGGCGTCGCTCTTGAGCTGGAGCGGCTGGCCAATCATACCGGCGATCTGGGTGCACTGGCCAATGATGTCGGCTATCTGCCTACTGCTTCATTCTGCAGCAGGATCAGAGGCGACTGGCTCAACCTCACAGCAGTCCTGTGCGGTAACCGTTTCGGCCGCGGCCTCGTACGACCCGGCGGTCTCGGGTACGACCTTGATGCAGATGGATTAAAGGAGATTCTCGGCCGGCTTGATGCGATAGAGAGGGACATGACAGGCGCAGTGGGGTTGCTGTGGTCGACAACCTCTGTAATGGCCCGGCTGGAGGATACGGGATGTGTCTCACATGAAGACGCTGCTGCGATCGGACTTGTGGGACCAGCGGCCCGAGCAAGTGGAATCGGGCGCGACATCCGTAACGATTTTCCCTCCGGTATCTACCGGTATGCCAGCATTCCTCCGGCTACATGGCAAAGCGGGGATGTTTTTGCCCGCGCATTTGTCCGATGGGTGGAAAGCCAGAGGTCCATCGCCTTTATCCGGGAGCAATTGAACATGCTGCCGGCTGGTGTGGCAACCACGACACCAAGCCCGCTTGAGCCAGAGGCCATGTCTGTTTCTCTGGTGGAAGGATGGCGAGGCGAAATCTGTCATGTGGCGCTGACCGATTCCAAAGGTGAGTTTGAGCACTATAAGATCGTGGATCCATCATTCCACAACTGGTTCGGACTGGCGCTTTCACTTCGAAACCAGCAGATCTCTGATTTCCCGCTTTGTAACAAGAGTTTCAATCTCTCGTACTGCGGGCATGATTTGTAGGGAGAAGATATGTGGCGTGATATAGCGGAAAGAATACGGCAGAAACACAGGACTCTTGACTATCCCAGGCATGAGCCGGTCCTGCCGGCCCGGTTTCAGGGCAGGCCTGTGGTAAGCAACGAGGTCGCCATGGATCCGGCTGGACCTGTACCATGCTGTCCGACCGGCGCACTTGCAATTGGTCCCGATCACCGGCTGTGCCTTGACACTGGCAAGTGCCTGTTCTGCGGCGAATGCGAGAAGGCGTGCGGCGGACAGGGTGTGACATTCACAAAAGAGTATCGGCTCACTGCAGGCCGGCGCGAGGAGCTTGTGGTCAGAGGCGGCGAGCAGAAGCTTGCCGACGCGGTAAACAGGGAAGCGGCCCGGCTGTTCGGGCGATCATTGAAACTGCGTGAGGTAAGTGCAGGGGGCTGCAACGCCTGCGAAGCTGACACCAATGTACTGAATACCCTTGTCTTCGATCTGGGCCGGTTTGGCATCCAGTTCGTAGCATCGCCGCGGCATGCAGACGGATTGCTTGTGACAGGGCCAGTCACCAGGAACATGGAACTGGCGCTGAAGAAGACCTATGATGCGATCCCGGAGCCAAAGATCGTCATCGCAGTCGGCGCATGCGCTATCTCCGGCGGCATCTATGCCGGCCACAGCGAGGTCCATTGCGGCGTCAGCGAACTGCTGCCGGTCGACCTTTTCATTCCCGGCTGCCCGCCACACCCCTGGACCATACTTGACGGACTATTGCGTGTGCTGGGGCGACTGAAGTAGAGAGGCATCGGGGCTGCGTGCCATAGCTATAGCTATGGACCCCACGGCGCAAATTCGCTAACTTATCAATCGTTCTCGTCCTCAGCGAGGCAGAGCCGAGCGGTCCTCGTCCTCGTATTGGTACCTATTTCGAGGACGAATACGATCCCTTTCAGTTCGGCACCATTCTAATGGCCTATCGATGGTGAAAACCGCAAAATCAGCGCTTTCTGCCTGTCTCTGTCGTGATGTAAATGTTGTGTGGCGGGAAAGTTGTTGACGGGGCTTATACCGTGGTATAGAACCAGAAAAGTCTAAGGGGGTCATTTGTGGCAATCAAGCGGGAAAGACGCAGTCATAACCGGCTGAATGTCGAACTGCCAATTATCATTCGTCCGGAAGGCGGGGTGTCGGCTGACCTCAGGTGTTGGACCTTGGATGTGACAACCAAGGGATTGCTCCTCGAATGCGACAACTACCCTGAGGGGCTCAGTTTCGACGGCCAGGCGGCCGAGGTGTGGCTGGCTCCAACAGCGGTGACTCCCAGCGGTTGGCGGTCGCTCGGCAATGCGCAGATTCTTCACTCGAACACCTCGGAAAATAAAATCACACGCATTGGCATCCGGTTTGTAGGCGCCGAGAGAAAAGCTTTGGCAATCCCCCAGCTCGTAGGCGGCAGCATTGCCATGCACAATATGCAGGCGCAGATCATGCAGGCCGCCAATTGTGATTTCAACGTTCTTATCATGGGAGAAACCGGCACAGGCAAGACCCTGGCGGCCGCATGCATTCATCAGATCTCCCGTGGTCAAGACCAGCCTTTCGTCGCGGTGAATTGTCCGAATATATCTCCCTCCCTTTTTGAGAGCGAACTGTTCGGACACGAGAAAGGAGCCTATACAGACGCCAGAACAGCTACGCCAGGTTTCTTTCGTGTCGCTGGAGCGGGAACAATTCTTCTCGACGAGATCTCGGAACTCGAGCCGTCTCTGCAGGCAAAGCTGCTGCGGGTACTTGATGAGCGGGTTTTCTTCCCTGTCGGCGGGCATCAACCGGTGGAGGTGCGCTGCCGTATCATTGCAACATCCAACGCCGATCTTCATGCGAGAATGCGACAAGGTACTTTCAGACAGGATTTATATTACCGGTTGTGCGAGGTGCCTATTCAGATCATCGCCCTTCGCGAAAGGCGTGAAGATATTCCACTGCTGGCCGAGTTTCTGCTCAGGCAACACACAAAACTTTTTCGCACACAGACATACAGAGAGTTGAGCATCGAGCTGGCGAACAGTCTGTCCCAACGCAACTGGCCTGGAAATGTACGCGAACTCAGCAGCGCGATGAAACTATGGCTGCTGGGGCGTCCTATCGAAAACTGCGGTCAGCCAGCCATCACTGGATCGACGGTTGCCAGTTTGGGTGGATCAGCAGTGGACGATCTGATGGGGAGAATTCGGCAGCACAAGGGTAATCTTGGAATATTCACAAAGCAGATAGTAGCAGCGGCTGAGCGTGAACGCATTATGGCGGCTTTGACGGCTTGCGGAGGTAATCACACTCATGCAGCCGCGATGTTGGGCATCTCCTACCGCACTATTGCGCGCAAATTGGCGCGACTGAAACTTGATGGTGTCGTGCTGAAGGCAGAAAATACGACGTCCCTGCAGGTAGATGAGAAATCCTGACTGCCCGCCGTTCAATTCATTCTTCCACTTTACGTTTTTCCTATGCGGAACCATGACTTCCTTGTCATAACAAGTTTGTCCGCTGTCACAGCATTTTTCGATATGTGCAGAGCAACTCAATCGTCTTCCTGGCCTTTCTTCCGGTAATAACTAGCCATAAGCTGCTCAATACTGCGATGTTGCACATTGCCATATCGCTTCCTGCTCATTGCAAAATACTTCTGGCATGAATCCTGCAAAGCAATAAACATGCTCTGCTTGTAGTAGAGTTCTGGTGTTTCGCTTTCAGGAGCTGCGATTTTGGGAGTTTCGCAGATACGCTGAGCACCTGGAGACAAATATGGACGAGAGCGAAAGCAATCTTTGGCGACGACTCGATGTGCTCCACGAGGAAATCAAGGAGGTCATAGAGAAGTTGTCTTGCATGAGGAATCAAAATGAGGGCGGCCCTGAAATCGACCGTATCGGCAGGTTTAAGGCAATGCTGAGCCGCGAGATTCAACGCTCCCAGCGTTACAATCACTATTGTGTGACAGCGGTCGTGCCGGTGACAGGCAAAGGACCATCAGAGATCATGCAGGCGGCGTTCAAGTGCTTTCGTGAGATGGATCTCGTGGACCTGATCGATGGCAACTCCGAAAGCAGGGACAGACCGGCGACAGGAACACCTATGTATCTGGC
>JBAXMA010000336.1:0-4189 GCA_037134535.1 bacterium | reverse complement strand
TCGAATTGGTGCCTGTTTCGAGGACGAAGGACGACGACGAGTACGATCATGGAAACACCTTAGCTTGATAGCTATGGGGCAGCCTGTCCGCCTCTGGAGGAAACCCTCTGGGTGAGCCGCTTTCTTGACGCAGCCGTGAGCCCAATAGCGGGATCGATTTTGAAAGCCTTGACTTGGACAGTGTTCTTGTTAACCTCCGGAAGATTGGCTTATTGACTGCTTTGTATGAACTGGAAGGCTATCGAGAGAAAGGCGGGGCATATGACTACGGGCAACTGGATCCTTGTTGGTATTATCGCGGTGGTGGTGGTGGTTATTGTGCTTGTCGTGGGAATCTACAACAAGCTGGTGGTGCTCCGGAACAGGTTTAAGAATGCATTCGCACAGATAGATGTGCAGCTGAAACGGCGATATGATCTCATTCCGAATCTCGTGGAAACAGCAAAAGGCTACCTCGGTCATGAACGCCAGACACTTGAAGCTGTCATAGCGGCCCGGAATCAGGCCTCGACTGCGAATACTCAGGCAGCAGCCAATCCGGGAGATCCGGCTGCGATGCAGAACCTGCTGGGCGCCGAGTCCATGCTGACGGGGGCCCTGGGTCGCCTGCTTGTGACTGTGGAACAGTATCCAAACCTGAAGGCCAACGAAACCATGATGCGGCTCATGGAAGAACTCAGCTCCACAGAAAACAGGATTTCCTTCGCACGTCAGGCCTACAACGATGCCGTAATGGGTTACAACACAACCCGCGAGACATTCCCGAACGTCATGTTCGTAGGCATGTTCGGCTTCACAGAAGCGGCGCTGTTCGAGATCAAGGTCGAAGCCGAACGCCAGGCACCGGCAGTCTCGTTCCAGAAGTGAAATAGAGAGGTCCGGTGCCGGTAACCCGGACCCGATGAAACAGAGAAACGTCCGGCAGGGACGCCGGACGCCACCAACGCCGCTCGTAGCCGTGGCATTGAACTAAATACGGGGTGGCAGCCGCCGTCCCTGGCGGCTGCAGGTTCTGAAGCAGACAAAGTGGGGGCGCACGGTGGATTTCTTCGCATATCAGGAACAGGCAAAAAAGAAGACGACTATCCTGGTCGCCCTCTACATACTCGCCGTTGCCATGATCATTGTCGCGGTTTACGCAGTCTTTGCTGCGGCCTTTGGCTTTGGCAACGCCAAGGCCGGGCACGACGTCAGCCTGGCTGACTTTTTCGATCCCAGTCTGTTTCTTACAATAGCCGGCGCGACTCTGCTCGTTATTGCCGGAGGTTCCGTCTTCAAGGTCAGCCAGCTCTCTGCCGGCGGGGAAACAGTGGCGACCATGCTTGGCGGGCAGCTAGTCAGTCCTAACACTTCGGATCCGGATGAGCGGAAAATCCTGAACATTGTTGAAGAAATGGCGATCGCCTCCGGCATTCCGATCCCGAGGGTATTCGTCCTGAACGACGAGAACGGCATCAATGCGTTCGCTGCAGGCACCAGCACGCGCGACGTGGTGATTGGCGTCACGAGAGGCTGTGTACAACAGCTTTCCCGCGACGAACTGCAGGGCGTTGTCGCCCATGAGTTCAGCCACATTCTCAACGGCGATATGCGTCTGAACATCAGGCTCGTGGGCGTTCTTTTCGGTATCCTTGTCCTCACAGTGATCGGTCGCATCCTTATTCGCACCCGCGGCAAGAAGAATCCCCTTCCCCTGCTCGGGATTGCGCTTATCATAATAGGCTACATCGGCGTATTCTTCGGCAACCTGATCAAGAGCGCTCTGTCAAGACAGCGTGAGTTCCTTGCAGATGCATCGGCCGTACAGTTCACAAGGAACCCGCAGGGCATCGCAGGCGCACTGAAGAAGATCGGCGGATACTCCAGCGGGACGCAGCTTGCGACGGCAAACGCAGAACAGGCAAGTCACATGTTCTTTGCCAACGGACTGGCGGATGCATGGATAAATCTCTTTGCCACCCATCCCCCGCTTGTTGAGCGCATCAGGAGACTTGATCCGTCATTCGACGGAGATTTCGCGAGAGTCCGCGGGCAGGATCACGTACAGTCAATGCCGTCCTCGCCGGCCGCATCCGGATTTTCAGGCACTGCCACAAACTACGACATGTCGCCGGATGACGTAGTCTCAAGCATAGGCACACCGCAGATTGAGCATCTCACGTTCGCCAGTGACATGGTATCAGCCCTGCCAGCCAACCTGACTGCTGCAGCCGGCGAACCTTTCGGCGCATCCGCCCTCGTCTACTGTCTGCTTCTCAACAAGGATCTCCAGACACGGCAAATCCAATTGGGCGTCGTCGATGAACATGTCGGCCGGGCGATAGGCGACGAAACCCGCAAGCTGCTGCCTGACGTTGACGGCATGAGTCCACAACACCGGCTTCCACTGGCGGAACTGGCTGTTTCCGCCCTCAAAGGACTTTCCATAAGTCAGTACGACACCTTCTGCGACACAACAGTGCACCTCATCGAGGCAGACAAACAGGTTGATCTCTTCGAGTACGCTCTCCAGCGCATGATTGTGCGGCGGCTCGAACCAGCATTTCGCAAGACCACGCCACCCGTGGCTCAATACTACGATATCGCGCCGCTGCTGCCGCACTGCGGCAAATTACTGTCATGCCTGGCATACTGGGGCGCGACTGATCAGGTCTCTACGGAAAAGGCATTTTTTGCCGGTACCGGCAAACTGGGAGTACGCCTCTCCATAAAGCTCATTGGACAGTCTCAGTGCGGCTTGAAGGCGGTGGATGAGGCGCTAGACGTGCTGGTACTTGCATCACCGGCGATCAAGAAACGTATCCTGACCGCATGTGCCACCTGCATAGACAGTGACGGACTCGTCACTGTGGAAGAAGCCGAGCTCATGCGGGTGGTGGCCGACGCACTGGATTGCCCGGTACCACCACTTGTTCTGCGTAATCACCCGCTCAAGCAACAGTGATATTCAGGCACACCGGTTTCGAGCCCGATGCCTCGAACCACGTTATCCTCTCAGAGACCAGGTCTAGAATCAGCTTGTAGTGACCGGGTTTATCCAGACTGAAAGAAAATGTATTCTCAACCTCAATGCCGGGTGCGACATCCTGCCGGAACGTACTTCGCACAAAGTCGAGATCAACTAGCTTCATGTTACCGTCGTAAAGATGGCCACCCAGCTTGACCACTGAGTAGTCAATAATATTGTCATGGAGCCATGTCACGCTTCCCGTGTTGGTCACTTTCACATTAACTGTGGTCTTCTCCCCCGGCCGGATTCGGAGTTCCTGCTGGTCGACCGTCATCACATACTGCAGGTCCTTTGCGGCACTGGCCTGGGCGCCCCCGCCTTTAGCCACGTGGGAAAGCCGGCTGTCCGGGATAAACGGGCCTTTGTGCAGCGTGAAGATTGACCGCGCAAGACCCGACTGGAGAAACTTATAGTACAGCTTGAGCGTCGACACTGATGCCAGCGCCATGTGCGCAAGTTTCCGCAGTGGATTTCTGCTGGCTGTCATCAGGTAGCGGTGGTACGACATCGAGAAATGCGGACTGAGAGCAAGCTTCAGCACCATATCAGTAAAGCCGGCCTTGAACGCTTTTTCGCGGATATCCTCCAGGATCATGTCGTTTTCCAAAACTCCCCAGGTCCTCATTTCATGCTGAGCCGACTCAGAGCGCGAGTGATATCTGCCAGGCTCTGAAAACGCTGCAATGCCACCCGGCTTCAATATGCGCGAGAATTCAGCCAGGACCTCCTCCTGATTCGGCACATGATGGAAGCTGTCAAAGCATATCACCCGGTCAACCGACCTGTCAGGAAGGTCGATTCTGTGGCCGTCGTAGAGGAGAAAACGCGGATCCTTGATAAAGCCACCGATCGGCGGGTGCTCCTTCAGAAGCTTACGGCCGATCTCCAGGGCTGAAGCGGACGGATCAACAGATATAGTTGCGCAGCCAAGCTGGTTGAGACACCGGGACAGCCAGCACGTGCCGGCACCAAAATCAACCACCTGCATGGTCCGGCCGAGCTGCATGCCGCTCAGGACTATACCGAGGTTGAACAGAATATCCGGTGCTTCGACCATGTTACCGAAGGGTTTCCCCATCAGCGGAACAGGATCGGTCACCTCTTTAAAAGGGATGTCTGCCGTCTCGCAGAACTTCGCGACGCTGACGTCCTTGATCAGTCTTGCAGGTTCCAGAATAT
>JBAXMA010000335.1:0-4200 GCA_037134535.1 bacterium | reverse complement strand
TCTTTGATCCTCAGACATCTGGTGGTCTGCTCATGGCTGTACCTGAAGGAGAATCGGATGATGTACTGAAGGAGCTTCAAGGTGCCGGTATTGGACAAGCGGCGATCGTTGGACGTATTGTTGAGAAGTCGGATGGAATAATACGCGTGGTTACGGGCGAAGCGGGGCGGAAATACCGTACGTCAGCGCTGTCACGTGTGACAGAAAGATTATCAATCAAGGAGTTGAATATGAGCAAGGACTCGAAGAAACAAGAAGCGGCCTGCTGTGCGCACGATAGTTCTGCATCTTCTGACGATTCGCTGGAAATGTTTGAGAAGTTCATGGGTGGAGCCATGGCACCAGGTGCTCTTGACGTAGTGACAAAGGAACTCATGGCCATTGCTCTCGGCCTCGCAGTGCACTGCGTGCCTTGTACCAGAATTCACATCAAGAAAGCAAAGAAGATGGGCATAGGGATAAAAGAAATGGATGAGGCTGCTGCTCTAGCCGTTGCATTTTCAGGTTGCCGGGCTCTGATGCTCTGGAACGAGCTTAAGAATGAATTGCTTTCCTGAGATTCCGGACAGTTTCTTCTTACTGACCGCCGGTTACACTTATGGCCTGACCTGTCATGTAAGAGGACTGGTCGGACGCCAGGAAAATAACAGCATTGCAGATGTCTTCATAGGTGCAGCCGCGTCGCATCGGGACCTGATTGATATATGAGTTGCGGACATCCTCGACAGTCTTGGCGCCCGAAATCTTACCCGCCCGCAGATATTGCGCAAACAACCCTTTTTCGGGCTCTGACCAGAGCGGGGAATCAAGCAGATTGCCGGGGCATATAGCGTTGACCCTGATGCCGTACTGAGCGAGATCCAGTGCGATACTTTCTGTGAGCCCGATTCCGCCGAATTTGCTGGCCGCATAAGCGGAATTTCTGAAACTGGGCTTCTTTCCGGACTTCGAATTGATCTGAATAATGTTACCTGATTTCTGCTTCTTCATGACGCGGGCAGCATGCTTCGCCGTAAGGAAATAGCCGAACAGGTTGACGTTCATTACCATCTTCCACTTCTCGGCCGGAAACTCGGCAATGTCTTCAGCAATCAGTATCCCTGCATTAGCGACCACAATGTCCAAACGCCCGAACTCCTTCATGGCCGTTGCGACCATGCCCTCGACCTGATCTTCAGAGGTGACATCAACCTTGATCGGAATACAGCGTCGCTTCGTAGTAGCGCTGACCTTTTCAGCCGTCTGTATTACTGCAGGCTCGTTAAGATCCGCCACAACAACATTGCAGCCTTCTTGTGCCAGACGTTCGCAGATTGCCGCGCCAAGACCTTGGGCGGCACCGGTAACAATTGCAACTTTGTTCTCAAGTGCGGTAGCGTTAATAGACATTGTGTTCTCCATCCCTTCACTTCTGTATACGGGTGTCTCTGCTGACAAGTTCCATCATAATAGTATTGAGTTGTGTCGCTTCACTGCCGGGATCAATATCCGGCCTGTTTGAAGGCTGAAACTTCCGGCCCATATCTTCAAAGAATGCGTTCTTGGAGCGGACGTCCGGAAACTGCAGATTTGCCCACCTGCTCAGGTAGCCCATCTGGCCACGGGACTGCAGCACCGAATGGGCGTATACTATGCGGGCTCCCTTAATAAAGACGGGGGCAAGCGGGGCAAGTTCCGCGCTTTCGAAGCTGTCTACAAACTTCTGACCGGGGCTGTTCATCTCAGTGCCGACAATGACCGGGAAGTTCCGCTTTTCGGCAAAGCTCACCACAGCATAGAGGTTGTCGAGCTTTTGATCTTTCACCGATGGCTTATAGTTTCTGTCAGGTATTATGTTCAGAGCCGCTGCACCAGACGCGATCGCTGTGTCAAAGAGTTCATCAATGTTCTTTTCACCATCTGACGTGCCGTCAAGCCACGTGATTGTTGGAATGCCGCCGGCCTCAAGAATGAAGCGATTCATATCAGCCATCTTCGGGAAAGATCCTTTGCCGGGAGTGACATAGCCCGGTCCGCCTTGCTTCATGGTCTTTGAGCGTATCAAGTTCTGCAGTTTCGGGCCATCCGGAAGGTCCAGTTTGTCTGCCGCTTCACCGAGCTTCTCCGACCAGAATGCCACCAGTTCCGATTCATTCGTGAATGTTGCAGCAGCTTTCCGGGCATAAGCGAGGCAGATATGTCGCTCGGTCACATTGCCACCCGGAGTAAGAGGGACTATATCGCCATCATAGTCCAAAGTCACAGGTTTGAGATGAGCGTTAACACGCTTCAGTATTTCGTGATTCCTGGCGCCAGCAGAATCGCGCATGTGTTTCAGAAACTCCAGTCCGACCGGTCCCAGTCTGGTGGAAGTCAAACCGGCCCCCATGTGATATGAGATTCCTGGCTCGCCGGGCGAATTAATGACTCGAGAGAAGAACTCAGGCACAAACACTCTGGACTCAAGGCCGACAGCCGCCTTGATTCCTACAGCACGCCCTGCATTGACAAACTCCTCAAGCCCGTCAAGGACATCAAAGTCAACTATTCCTGCTGCTTCCAGACCGGCCCTTCGTGCCATCCATGCATATCGACTTGGAGAATACCCGTAGCAGTTGTAGGAAAAGAATGTGTGAGCGTGCATATTAGAAATGGGCTTCGCTGCCGGCAAAACTGATGGATCGCGAGCAGCGAGTTCACACAGCGCGCGCAGGAACTGTTTGCGGATGGCAGGATCGTGATGATCGAGCTTAGGCTCAAGCTTGCTGGCAGGGTCATTCATTACTGGTTGAGTTGTCATGGGCTAGTTTGGTAGCATCATGTCTCAAATGTTTCAAGGGAAAATGCCACCAGTTTGTCCGGCTGGGCGCATTACAACAGTCTGAAAGATCACAGAAACCCAATGATATCGCTGATACGCATACATATACTCTCATAAACAGTCACAAAAGAGTTCGTGGGTGGCTGATTGACTCAAGTAACGCACAAGGTGGCGTCCGTCCGTCGCCTGACGGACCGCCGGACGCTTCTTTGCTGTGCTATCCCGGAGATTCGGTTGGATCAACCACACACTGGATCAACCTCCTTGACGACAGTACGGAGCCTGCTACACTCACTCTAAGTTTGATGTCGCTTTAAGTTTTGTTGCTCTTTCCGGAGGTTATCTAAGGTCAATCAATGAAAAGACTTATACTAAGCGTTATGCTGATTCATCTCGTTAGCACCTGGGTGGTGGCGGAATCATCTGTATGGAAAGTTCAAAGCGGTAAGTCGGTCGCATATATAGGCGGCACGTGTCACATTCTGCGCGAAACGGATTATCCCCTGCCAGCTGAATTCGACAGAGCGTATAAGGCGTCGGATACTTTGGTGTTCGAGACTGACATCGCCAAATTCAAGGAACCTGCAACTATAGCGAAGATGATGGCCAGGGTGACGTATCCTGACGGATCTACGGTTGATAAACACTTGTCGGCAAAAGCCTATGCAGAGCTTAGCACATACTGCCAGTCGAACAGTATACCACTGGCGATGTTCCAGAAGTTCAGGCCTGCCATGCTCATGGTAACCTTGACAATGATGGAGCTGGCCAAGCTCGGAGCTACAGAGGAGGGCGTTGACCAGTTCTATCAGAAGAAGGCGACAAACGATAAGAAGCCTGTTGAAGGCCTTGAGACTGTCGATCAACAGATTAACTATGTGGCCACGATGGCAGAAGGCAATGAAGACGAGTTTGTCACGTATTCACTGGCAGACATGGCGACTTTGCGGCAGGACTTCCGTGCGCTTGCGAAATCCTGGAGAAAAGGCGATGTGGCAAAACTTGATGAACTGATGGTCGCCGAACTCAAGACCAGGATGCCGAAGCTGTATAAGTCGCTTGTTACCGATCGGAACGGCAATTGGCTGCCTCTTATTGAAGACTATCTGAAAACGCCTCAAATTGAGTTCATTCTGGTTGGGGTAGCCCATCTTGTGGGACCTGACGGAGTGATTGAGACTCTCCGAAAGAAGGGGTACAAGGTAGAGAAGCTCTAGTCCGCTGACGGGCGGCAGGGAGTGAATTCGTACATTACTCGGGGATACAGGGCTGCGTCAGGACAGGCAATCACGCTCATTCCGCGGCTCGCGGGACGCCTCGCCCACCTGTTGTTGGCATTTCTTCGTTTGGTAGGGCGAACCGCATAGCTATCAAGCTAAGGTATTTCCATGATCGTACTC
>JBAXMA010000334.1:0-4227 GCA_037134535.1 bacterium | reverse complement strand
GTCGAGGGACTGCTCGTCAAGGACCGGCCATGTAAATAGGGGTGATGATGAATTCTCGAATAGATAAATCAGCCTCAAGACCAGCGCTATGCAGAAGACGAGAAGAATCAGTCTGACGTTGCTCTTCATCAGGGCTCCGGGCGCAGGAGGTCCTGCCCTTTGCGATGTCTTCAAACCTGCGGCGGTGCGTCTAGAATGACCGTGTCCTCGGACTCGACTTTGGTGGCGGCGACCAGTTTGTCACCCTGTTCCAGTGTGATGAGGCGAACGCCCTGTGTGGCACGGCTGATCACGCGGATATCGCTCACGGGCATGCGGATCATCTGGCCCTGGGCGGTGATCAACATCAGCGCATCCTTGTCGTAGACAGAGTGGGCGCCCACAACCTGACCATTGCGCTCGCTGCACCGGATGGTCGTAATGCCTGTTCCGCCGCGCTTCTGCAGGCGGTACTCCTCGAAGCTGGTTCTCTTGCCGTAACCATTCTCAGTGCAGACCAGGAATGTAGCCGCTGGATCAACGATTTCCAGAGACTCAACCCTGTCGTTCTCGCGCAAAGTGATACCTTTTACGCCGCGAGTTGCACGCCCTTGATCACGGAGTTCTGTTTCTTCGAACCTGATGCTCATGCCCTGCCGTGTTGCAATGATCATCTGGTCTTTGCCCGACGTCAGCATGACACCGAGGAGCGCATCACCTTCATCGACTTCGATAGCTATGACGCCGTCCTTACGCGGGTTGCCGTACTCGCTGAGATTTGTTTTTTTGATGACACCCTTCTCGGTTGCCATGACAAGGTGCTTATCCCCGGCGAATTCACGCACACGAATCATCGCCGCAATGCGTTCCTCGTTGCGTACATTGAGCAGATTCACAATGGCTTTGCCCCGTGCGACCCTGCTTGCTTCGGGGATTTCGTAAACTTTCTCCCAGTAAACCCGGCCGGTGGCAGTGAAGAAGAGGATGTAGTCGTGCGTGCTGGCGACAAAGAGATGTTCAACATAGTCCTCGTCCTTGGGAGCCATGCCGGACACGCCCTTGCCGCCTCTACGCTGAGCCTTGTAGGTGTCTATCGGAACACGCTTTATGTAGCCAGTGTGGCTGATGGTAATGATGCAACCCGTGTCGGCGACGAGATCCTCGATGTTCATTTCCCCCTCTGCGGGGGCTATGTCTGTCCGGCGCATGTCACCATATTTGGCCTTTATCTCGGTAAGTTCACCCTTGATCAGAGCGTAGATCTTGTGATCGTTGGCCAGAAGATCCTGCAGGTAGGAAATATACTTGATGAGGTCAAGGTACTCAGCCTCCACCTTTTCCCGTTCCAGCCCGGTAAGCTGGTAGAGTCGCATATCGAGAATAGCATTGGTCTGGATCTCTGAGAACTTGAATCTGGCCATGAGCTCAACTCTGGCCTCGTCCTTGTTCTTGGCAGCACGGATTGTCTTTACGACGTCATCCAGATGGTCCAGCGCGATCTTCAATCCTTCCAGGATGTGCGCACGGGCCTCGGAGATACGGAGTTCGTAACGGGTGCGTCTGGTAAGGACCTCAAACCGGTGCCTGGTGAAGCACAGGAGCATATCCTTCAGGTTCATGACCCTTGGCTTGCCGTGGTCAATGGCCAGCATGATGGCGCCAAAGGTTGTTTCGAGCTGGGTATGCTTGTAAATGTTGTTGAGGATGACCTTCGGTATCACGCCGCGCTTGAGCTCGATTACGAGACGGATACCTTCCTTGTTGGATTCGTCACGCAGGTCGGAGATTCCCTCAAGCGTCTTGTCCTGGACGAGGCCAGCTATTGACTCGATCAGATTGGTTTTGTTGACTGTGTACGGTATCTCGCTGATGATGATGATTTCTTTGCCCTGCTTGTTCTCCTCAATCCGCGCCCGTCCCCGCACACGCATCTGGCCTCTGCCGGTGCGATACATTTCCCGGACCGGGGCAACGCCGCAAATGATTCCGCCGGTCGGAAAGTCAGGGCCCTTGATGTGGGTCATCAGTTCATCGATTGTACAGCCATTGTTGTCGATGAGCATGATGGTCGCATCAATCACCTCGTTGAGATTGTGCGGCGGGATATTGGTTGCCATGCCCACAGCGATGCCGGAGGATCCGTTGAGCAGGAGGTTTGGCATCTTACTCGGAAGGATCAGCGGCTCTTCGCATCTTTCGTCGTAATTCGGCACGAAAGTTACAGTGTCCTTGTCAATATCGGACAGGAGTTCTTCCGCAAGGGCATCCAGTCGTGCCTCAGTATAACGGCTGGCGGCAGGCGGGTCGCCGTCGATCGATCCGAAGTTGCCCTGTCCGTCGACGAGCGGATAACGGAGAGAAAAATCCTGAGCCATGCGCACGAGGGTGTCATAGATGGCTGCATCGCCGTGAGGATGGTACTTACCCATGACTTCGCCCACTATGCGGGCGGATTTCATGTAGGGCCGGTTGTGCAGGTTACCGAGTTCGCGCATCGCGAAGAGAACGCGCCGGTGAACAGGCTTCAGACCATCGCGGACATCTGGCAGCGCGCGGCCGACAATGACACTCATGGCGTAGTCAATGTAAGAGCACCGCATTTCCTCTTCGATGCTTACCGGGTCAATGCGTTCCTTTTCCGGTTCCACAGGCTCAATCTCTTTGGCTTTGTCCATATCCTCTTCGCTGGCTTTCTTAGACATCGAGGTTTCTTACGTTCAAGGCGTTGGCTTCAATAAATTCCCTGCGGGGTGCGACCTCGTCGCCCATGAGGATTGTGAAAATCTCGTCAGCCCTCACGGCGTCCTCTAGTACGACTTTGAGGAGCTTGCGCTTGTGGCGGGCCATAGTCGTAACATAGAGCTGATCAGCGTTCATTTCACCGAGTCCCTTAAAGCGCTGTATGCTCACTCCCTGACTGCCTATCGTGCGCACTGCGCCAAGAAGCGCTGACAGAGATTTGACCGGGGTCTTGTTTCCCTCGCCGTCAACCATGACTCCAAGGTCTTCTTTGCCGGACTCAAACTGGTTGGCAGTGAAGCCTTTTTTCTCAAGAGACTGGACAAGACGGGCAAGGGCCGGGGCTACGAATATCTCAACCCACTTGAAGGCTGATTTCTGGGCGGTGGCTTCAGGTCCATTTTCAGAGATAAGGTCGATCTGGTGCCCGATTCTTGTCTCTACCTCCTCGCGAAGAGTCTTCAGTTCAGCCTCGGTGTAAACGTAGTACTTCTGGTCCTCTGCTTCGCCGTCAATGGTAACGAGGTATTTGGGAAACAGTGCTGTCGCCGGGTCCCGTTTCAGGATGTATTCTCCGAACGAGATTCCCTTCCGTTTCAGATTGCCTGCAACCTGTTCGATGTGCGTCAGGATATCCAGAATATCCATCAACTGTCTTCCCTTAACGGACTCGCCGCTCTTAAACTCCAGAGACACATTCTCTGTGCCCATCTCAAGCAATTTGCGGGTCAGTAATTCCTCGGACTCGACATATTCCTCATGTTTCCGGTAGGTCACCTTGAACAACGGTGGTTGGGCCAGATAGACATAGCCATTCTCAATAAGCTGCTTCATCTGACGGTAGAAGAACGTCAGCAGGAGGGTACGGATGTGTGATCCGTCAACGTCGGCGTCGGTCATGATAATGATCTTGTGGTATCTGGCCTTCGTCAGGTCGAATTCGTCCGTTCCAATTCCGCACCCGATTGCTGTGACAAGTGTGTGTATTGCCTCGTTATTAAGAATCTTCTCAAGGCGGGCTTTCTCAACATTCAGCACCTTGCCACGGAGGGGGAGGATGGCCTGGACTTCACGGTCGCGGCCCTGCTTTGCGGAACCACCGGCGCTGTCGCCCTCTACGATGAACAGTTCGGTTTTTTCCGGATCACGTTCAGAACAGTCTGCAAGTTTGCCTGGAAGTGCGGCGCTGTCCAGTGCACCCTTTCTCCGGGTGAGATCACGAGCCTTCCGCGCGGCGTCACGGGCACGGGCGGACAGCAGAGCCTTTTCGATGATCTTTCTTGCCACCGGCGGATTTTCTTCGAAAAAGACGCCGAGAGAATCATTGACGATAGATGCGACTATGCCTTCAACATCGCTGTTTCCGAGCTTTGTCTTGGTCTGACCCTCGAACTGCGGGCGGGGCAGGCGGATGCTGATGATCGCAGTCAGGCCTTCCCGCACGTCATCGCCGCTCATGGCATCCTGATTTTCTTTGAGCAGGTTGTTAGCCTTAGCATAGGCGTTGAT
>JBAXMA010000333.1:0-4243 GCA_037134535.1 bacterium | reverse complement strand
ACGGAAACATTCAACGTCGACCTCAACACGGCGCGGGTGGCACCGCGCCCTCCCTTATCGAAATCACTCGATTTTGCTCAGAATTGGGAGGGCCGGCTGCCACGCCGGCCGCTCTTCTGCAATTCTTTCACAGCTTCTGAGGCCGTACATATCCTCACTCCGTTCGCACGAACTTGTACCCGATTCCGTGCACGGTCAGGATGAAGTCCGGCTTCCCGGGGTTTGCCTCGATCTTGCTTCTGAGCCCGGCGACGAACGTGTCGAGCGACCGCTGCGTGCCCAGATACTGCGTTCCCCATACCTCGTTCAACAATGCATCCCTCGACATTGCCTTGCCCTCGTTCGCGATCAGGCAGGCTAGCAGCTCAAACTCGGTTCTGGTAAGCGGAATATCCTTCTCCGGCTTTCCTTTCTTCGACAGGGTTCTCGACCGCATATCCAGAACATAATCGCCAAACTTGTACTTGATCCCCGTGTCCCCCCGCCGCTCCGCCCGCCTCAGCAGTGCCTTAATCCTGGCAAGCAGTTCCCTCACGCTGAACGGCTTGGTCATGTAGTCGTCTGCGCCCATGTCGAAGCCGGTGATCTTGTCCACCTCTTCATCCCTGGCGGTGAGCATGATTACGGGAGTCCGCCGTCCCTCGTCGCGAAGGGCCTTGCAGACCTGGTAACCGGTCATGCCGGGAAGGACTATGTCCAGGAGCACGAGGTCCGGACGCTTCTCGAGCGCCAGTCTCAGGCCGGTCTCGCCGTCAGATGCTGTCAAGACGTCGTAGCCCTCGAACTTGAGGTTCTCCGAGAGCCCCAGAATCATGGCCCGGTCGTCCTCGACTATCAGGACTGTTTTGCGTGGCTGTACTGTGTCAATCATATGAGAGTGTCCGGATTGTAGGCATGGTCAGCGAGAGAGTCAATCCTGTTGAGACAATCCGGGCACTAACTGAACGTCTCTTCGTAGCCGCGAGCGTAAGCTCGTGGATGTGCATGTTCTGGCCGAGGGGCGGCCGGAGAAGAGTTCACCACATACTGTCCGAGATAAGGGGATTGGGTTGATCTGGTACTAATTCGTAAACTTTGTCGTTAACTAATTCGTATAACTACCTCGTAAACTTTGTCGTTAACTTCCTTCGAACAAACATAGTTGACGACAAAGTTAACGGCGTAGTTCGTGAGACCAGCTTATCTTTGCGGTACTCGAGTCTGTCGCCTCTCCGAGGGTAGGGCGGGACAGCCTTGTCCCGCCGTGCATGGCCACACCAGCCATTTCGTGCGCCGGCGCAACAGGCTGTTGCGCCCTACCTGCGCTTCGCACTCTTATCTCCAGGATAAAGTGGTCTCTGATCCAATGTACTGCCCGTCTGATCACGACATCAGAAGTCGGATTTGCCACAGGTAATCAGGGACACTAGATAGTAGTCGCAACGAACTCTACAGCGTCCTCGCTCGCGCCAGTACTGCCACGCCATAGCCGGGCAATTCAAGGCGCGGGCCTGCTTCCCGGTCCTGAAGCATATCACGGTGCCCGGGCCCGATTTCAACAGCCACCGGAGCTGATGTGAAATTCATGACAAACACAAAGTCTGTCTTGCCGTCGCTTCTGAGCTGGGCTGTAACGCCTTCGGGAAGTTCCCCGGCCAGAGCCCGTCTGATCCCCAGACGATTGACAGCCGCCTTGTGGAAATCATCCAGAAACACCTGGTCGGCATATGCCGCCACGTAGTACGCCTGACCTTTTCCGAAATCATTCACGGTCAAGGCCGGCCGACCCGCATAGAAGTCCGACCCGTACGTGGCCAGTACCCTTGCACCCTCGGCATGAATCAAATCGCATACAGACGTCACCTTGTATTCGGCCTTTAAGCCGGCAACTCCAGCCTCAATGACCATGCGATTAGCTTCGTTGCCATACAGATAGTCGATTTCCTCGGCCCATACCCCGAACACCGGCTTCAACGGACCAGGCCAGCCGCCTTCGAATACAAGATCGTTCTCATCTGCAATACCCGTAAGGAACGTGCCGACCAGTGTGCCGCCGCCACGCACGAAGGCTGTCAGCCGCTCCGCTACGCCCGGCTTGAGCATGTATAGCATCGGTGCCAGTACCATGCGGTAACCGGACAGGTCGTCCGTTGACGCCACCACGTCCACCGGCACGCCCTGCTTCCAGAACGCGTGGTAGTGCCGTATGTCCCAGTCCTCGCGAAGCTGATTGCAGCCGTAGCTCTTCGGCGGACCCTGCACCGCATTGAGAGCCCAGACGTTTTCCCAGTCATAAAGAAGTGCCACCTCGGCTGGCACGGCCGCGCCGGTGACATCTCCCAGTCTGCCGAGACAGCGCCCCACTTCGGCTACGTCATCAAACACACGCGTATGCTCGTGACCGACATGGTCCACCACTGCGCCGTGAAATTTCTCACAGCCACCGCGACCTTTGCGCCACTGGAAGTACTGTACGCTGTCGGATCCATGCGCCACAGCCTGTAACGACTTGAGCCGGTGAATACCCGGCCGGAGCAGTTTGTTGACCTGCATCCAGTTCACGGCGGACGGCGATGATTCCATCATCATGAACGGACGCCCGCCCTTCAGTCCGCGATTCATGTCGTGCACGAAAGACACATAGGCGGCTACGGCAGTTGTGTCTGGCCGGTCATGATACGTGGGATAAGAATCCCACGAGACGATGTCAAGTTCGGCGGCCAGCCGCCGGTAATCAAGATCGGGATAAGTACCCATCAGATTGGTGGTGACCGGCACGCCGGGCGTGAGCTTTCTCAGCGGCGCCGCCTCGCACCGGATAAAGGCTGTGGTCTGATCGGAGACGAACCGTTTCCAGTCCAGCGCCAGACCATGCACGACGCTGTCAATCCAGTCTATCTGTGCCCAGTCCGTGTAAGTGTGCGCCCAGAAAGATGTCCACCAGGCTTTGTTGAGATGGTCCAGCGTCCCGTACTTGCGTTTCAGCCACTCGCGAAAGGCCTGCTTGCAGAGCTCGCAGTGGCACTCACCGCAATACTCATTGGACAAGTGCCAGATCCCCAGCGCCGCATGGCCGCGATAACGCTCCGCGAGCCGGGTATTCATGATTGTCACTTTTTCGCGGTACACGGGCGAGGTGTAACAATGGTTCTCGCGTCCGGCCTGAGGTTCACGATTGCCAGCGGGCTGGATGCGGCGGATTTCCGGATATTTCGCCGCCATCCAATTGGGCTTGGCTCCGCTTGGAGTAGCCAGGATTGCCTTCATGCCGTTCGCGGCCATGCGGTCCATGATGCTGTCGAGCCATCCGAATTCGAAATGACCTTCCTCCGGCTCAAGCGCCGTCCACGCGAAAATGCCGACAGTCCACGAGTTGACTCCTGCCAGTTTGGCGAGCCGGAAGTCTTCATTGATCACATCAGGCCTGTCCAGCCACTGGTCCGGATTGTAATCACCACCATGCAGCATGTTTGGAAAACCGGATATCAGCGGATTGTATCGTTTCATAACAGGGTACTCCTTTGGTCTGGTGTAATGTTTCAGATGCGCCCGGTCAGGCTTCAATGTTGGGGTTCGTTCTCGTCCTCGTCCTCGTCCTCGATTCCGTATTCATCCTGATCCTCCCTTATCTGCCCAGGCGGTGAGAATCGATCAATCAGTTTTGAGAGCATCGAAACGATTCGGACAAGTAGGGTTTTGCCATGTTCGATACGCTGCTGGGAACAGGTCCGTTTCGAAACCAAGGCATCCAGGCAGGCTGCACATTCCGTGGCAGACCCCCGCGCATCGTCAAAGAATTTCGCTCTTTGCTTCATCTGCCGTTTACCGTTGCCTTCTGCCGTATTGAACAGTGATGAAAGCGAGGCACGGTCCAAGTGGTCAAAGACCTCGGCGATGCGCCGCCCTTTCGCCTCGGCAGAATTGAGCAGCTCCACCATGAGGTCTGTTGTCCATGCGACAAACTGAAGTTCGATCTGGTAGACATCTAGGTTTTCGTGGTCCATTTGATAATTCACCGCGCCTCCTTGCTTCTGCAGTTCGAGGACGATCCGAAGCAGCCCAGTCTTCCTCTCGTTCCATTCACGATACTGCTTCAGATCGGCACAGGAGTAAAGTGGATATCGATATGTAACGGGTGCATTTCTACAGTCCCTGTCGTGGTTCTGACTTATCAATCGTTCTCGTCCTCGTCCTCGAATTGGCACCTATTTCGAGGACGAGGACGAGGACCGCTCGGCTCCGCCTCGCTGAGGACGAGAACGAT
>JBAXMA010000332.1:0-4243 GCA_037134535.1 bacterium | reverse complement strand
CGAGTCATTTACGCAGCACACCCGTCGAAAACCCGGTCGAGTATGTGCGGATTCCTCGCTTTACATTACGGATCCTTCCAACATCAAAAGCCCTTGCTTCCATTGTTCGCCAGATACGTTCGGCCAGGAAAGCATACCCGTTGCGCCGGCTGGCGCTGCTATTGCTCTCCAAGCCCGACCATTGTTTTGCAAAACTTGAACTGGATCAGGACAGCGCCAATCCGCCACTCTTCCAGTGCGGCGCTTGCCAGACTATCGCCCTGACCAAAGCAATGCTTAGTGCACACGTTCTGAAGAACCACTTCAACGACTATTTTCTGGTCGAGGAGAAAGAATGCGAACCTCCCACCGGGTTGTTCGTATGTGTCGCCAAGTGCAAACGCACCGGAGTCCTGCTTGGCCCGCCAAATCATCACAGCTACACTGAACGAGTTGAAGAAACCAGGCGATCACATTACCCTGACATGCCATATGATACGTATGTGAAAGGGATAGAAACACTTCGCGACCCAGCAGTGATAGAGCAGTGGAAGGAACAGAGCAGAAAACAGACCATTTACCGCCTGAAGAATAGCGATGGAACTACCGCCGCTGAACCCATGAGATGGAGTGCGGCTGTAGCTTATATTGCGGAACAAATTGCGCCATCACTTGTAAGCGAAGTTAGGAAGGCTAACGTGCCCATGGGCGTAGCTATTAAAATCGGAGACCAGCAACTTGAGCCGGGCTTCAAGAATGCGTTGATGCAGGAAACTAGAGCACCCAGATCTATGACACTTGCACTCAGAATGGCCTTCCGCCATATGCATCTCTATGTTTTCAGAACATCAAAGTGGGGCGATCTGGTATCGGCCGTGTCACCATGCCAAATGGATTGGGAACATGCCGTGGAATCGATCCGCCGCATCTACAGCTATCTCTCAGAGAACCCCGGTTCGAAACCGGAAGCCATTCTGGCCGCTCTGCAGGCTGGCGACCCAGCCGGCAGCACCGGCAACGATGAGGCAACTAAGTCTCTTCGCTGGCTGGTGGAAAAAGGACACATCATTGAACTGTTCGACGGCTCACTGATCGTGCCGCATTTCATTGCAGAGACGAAGAAGCAACCGGTCAAGGCCGATGCGGCGGGTGCATCACGTCCTGCCGCAACTGTTCAGGAAGAGACTATTCCCATCCCTGAAATTCCGGCGGCAAAACCGATCCCTGAAGCTCCTCTTGATTGATCAGCATTCAATCGCAACCTGCCATGCGTTACTAACGCAGCTTTCGCGTCAATCCGGCACCGCATAGTGGCAGGACTTCCTCGGCCTCGGACCGATTGTAGTTGAAGATTATGAACCCGCCGGTCCCTATTCTCCGGGTGATATTCACCTGATCCACTAGTCTGGACACCCTGTCCGCTGGCGACCACATACTCAGCCCGATGCCTGGGTAGCACGGCGTCTTACCAGCCCAGCCCACTTGTTTGCCAACCATTGCCTGAAAGTCTCTATTATTTACGGTGTAATCCATAGGGCACACGAAATCAACGTAGCCAGCCTCACACCAGAGTTTCCAGTCCTGTCCAATTTCATCCCGATGAGCCAGCCAATCAGTGAAAACAGCCGCCGAAATTGATATTCCTTTCCTGGCGACACGAGCTTTCTCGCTTACAACGCGGACAACTTCATTGATGTTCTTCCTGCGAAACTCAAGCCACTTCTTCGCCAAACCGGCATCGGATCTTACGTCATTTGGCCACTTCTTGACTTTTGTCACAGCCGCCCGCTCAAACCTCTCGCGACAGCCTCTGCAGAAACAGCTAGTCGATCCTGGATATCTGATATAATCAAAATGAATCCCATCAACAGCATAGTTTTCCGCTACCTCAACCATAGCAGCGATCTCAAGCTTCTGATTATCCGGGTCGGAAGGACACAACCAGTTATCCCTGGCCGTGCCGTCAAAGTTGACTTGCGTGCGCCCGTCACGTTTCATTCTAGCGGCAAAGTCTTTAGGGGCGGTCCAGCCCATGTTCCAACACACCCGCCATACATGGAGACGTATGCCATGCCTGCGGCAGGCCGCCAGACATTGCTTGATCTGATCTCCCCGCTCCTCCGCCTCCGGAGACACCGGCAGCACTTTACTATTGTAGTTCGCATTACCGGCCCAGCTCATGTTAACGACAATGTCCGTAAAACCATTGTCTTCAAGTATGCTGATCGACTTGTCCCAATCCATCCCGGTAATACCGAACGGGTCATGACACCAGACCATGCGCCGCTCGCCTTCCTTTGGTGACTGAACCATGCAATAAGCCCGTACCATGAGTTTTTGCGATTCCTCCGCAGTCTCAAGCGATTCAACAAACTGACCAAGGCCAAACTGCCCGTCAGCTCGATCTCTCAACTGGCCTGCTTTTTCAAGGGCATTGCGGAGGTCGGCATCAATCTTCAATCTTGCACTTACACTCCTCTCAAACTCACCCTTCCCACGATAAGGGCCGACCAGGCCAATCTGATCTATTGAGCTCCGCGCAGCTCGTTTCCAGACCTCTGGAAGAAAGTGCCCAGTAATTGCGAGCATCAGAGCCTTCTTGCCGAACGGATCATCCGAAAGCAGAACATGCGTCATATG
The DNA here is from genome assembly GCA_037134535.1 of bacterium. Classification (GTDB taxonomy): domain Bacteria; phylum Verrucomicrobiota; class Kiritimatiellia; order SPBP01; family SPBP01; genus JBAXKQ01. Next base: position 1,624 of record JBAXMA010000332.1, on the reverse strand, counting down.
AATGCAGTTATCCGAAACAATAATGGCAGGTTCGCCTGTACTGACATCACGATCAGTATACCAGTAAGCGGCAACTCGACTCCTACCTTCAACGGCGCGTGATTGATAAATGTTCCATGAACGCTGACAGATCCTTTCCGGAAAACCACGAATAGCAGCTCCCGATAAACGTATGGATGCAAAATACCCTGTGTATTTCTGCCTGACGCCTCCTACCTGACTCACGCCAGCCAGTACCCGAAGATCCTCCGGCAACACATAGAATGAGATCAACTTTCCGCCGGCGCGCATAAACGATGATAGGACTTTAACTGCAGCTTCAGGCATTTCTGCATTCTGCGGAAGAATAACCAGTCTCTTTCCTTTCAGCTGGTCACCGCTCAAGTCAAGATCACTGCACATATGGTATGTAGCACCAATGGCCCTGAGGTTCTGGGCAACATTGGAAACTCTCGCAGCAACAGACGCTGCCTCCTCAGGGATCTTGCGTACGTACCAGTCACCGCGCACAATGAGAATCTGCGCATCCTCACCCCATAGGCCCAGGTCTGCGATATTGAACTCCGTATCCACATCTGCTCCCTTCCACGCAGAAATGCGAATGGCATCAACATCACTAAATCCGCCTGGAGTACCCTCCTTCTGCATCGAATCCTTGTCTATGATGACAGTATTCCAACCGGAGGCATTGTCCGTAGCAAATGACGCGGCATACCAACCGCGCCCGCTGCGAAGATAGAAATTGAACTTGGATATCGGCGAAGGATCAGCACACCTGAACTGGAACTGTATTCCCTGACAGCGAGTAAGATCTAGTTTTACCTTTCTCTCAACAGACGCGCATGGCGCCTTTGTCCCTTTGTACCGGCACGGAACCTTAAGGACGTTCCGGCCACCCGCATCGACAGACCCTGCCTTGGTCGAGCCATTCCAGGACCGCCAGACCGCCTGTGCCGAACTATTGTTTTGATAGTCACAACGGTCGACAAGACGATAGTCAACTATCCCTGAAGGCAGACCTTGCCCGAGTATAGTCGCACAGAAACAAATGAAGACTGCTGTATGAATAACAAGAGATCTTTTCATGTGAATAGGGGCAACAATAGACCAGAAGACACTCCAAAGACCAGATAAGACTTTTCACCAGAAACGGAATAATTAATGTAAGGTGGACAGACTACAGGGCGGTTTGATTACGGTTCCAGTCGGGCTCTTACGCGGTAGATTTTGACTGGCGCGGTCTGGATGTTGGTATAAACCTCTGTACGATTCTCGGCAGGTATATCAATCCTGTCTACCACGCCTGTCCAACCGCCTCCCTCCTGCATCAGATTAGTGCTTACCTGCAGGTCATAATACCGGGACTCCCCGATGTATCCTTCACCCGATGCCGGTACCATGTCGAAGCGTAACACCGACTGTCCGTTTGTAGTGACCACTGTCAGCCGCAGAATGCTCGCGACATTTGTCGGATCTGTTCCCGCCACCCACTCAGCGTGGTCAGTGAACCCATCCTGATCCTGATCCGTCCCGCCCGTACCACCGGACACGTTCGTCGCACCAAAGTAAACCACTTCCCACCAGTCCGGCACACCATTACTGTTGGCGTCACCAAGCCCGTTAG
>JBAXMA010000331.1:0-4275 GCA_037134535.1 bacterium | reverse complement strand
GCTGCCATGGGGTGCGACATACAAGGACGAAAGCAAAGAAGTCTCGGTACGGGTGAACTCCCTGCCGGTTGTGGTTGCGCCGAAGAGCGGCCTCAACTGCTTCTGGGAAATGCCGTTCAGAAAGAACTGTAAGATTACCCTGCAGAATATTCATCCAAACGAGGGAAAGGTCTGCTATTTCCAGATCAACTATGTCTTGACCGAGGTCCCCGAAGACTGCGCGTATTTCCACGCACAATATCGCCGCGTCAACCCGCTCCCATACAAGGACGTCTACACCATTGCTGACGGCATCAAGGGGCGCGGGCACTATGTGGGCACGTCCATGGGCTGGGGCATCAACAACAACGGATGGTGGGGCGAAGGCGAAATCAAGTTCTATCTGGATGGAGACGCCACTTTCCCCTCCATCTGCGGTACCGGCACCGAGGACTATTTCGGGGGATCATACAACTGGGACGTAGGGGGAGAGTACCAGATATACACCACTCCGTTTCTGGGAATGCATCAAGTCGTGAGGCCCGACGGAACATACAACGCACAGCATCGTCATGCCATGTATCGCTGGCATGTCGTGGACCCGATACGGTTTCAGCAAGACCTGCGGGTCACAATTCAAGCCCTTGGTTGGCGAAGTGATGGACGGTACTATCCCGGTCAGCACGACATCTGCTCTGTCGCTTACTGGTATCAAACGCTACCCACTGCCACTTTCCCGGCACTGCTGGACCGCGATGGGCTGGAAATTGTGTAAATCATTATGCCGTTTGGCCTGCGAGCAGCGGAATGCCTAACCGTGCTGATGCGTCGCCGGATGCCAGCATGACTGTCTGACCGCCCGCTGGCGCCAATTACCGCATGGACCGCACATACAGGTGATCCACGTAGAGCGTGTCCAGAGATTTAGTGCCAGCGGTCCGCACAGTGTCCGTAGACCGGATGTAAATCTTTCCCTTCAGGCTTGCGGGCAACACGAACGACTGGGTTGTATTGTCGTCGGCGGTCTTGGTCACTGTCAGCATCGGCTTGTACGAGACGTTATCAGTTGAATACGAAAACAGGAAGTGGTCCTTCTCATGATTGTAGGAGTGATGCGCCTGCACATAGAACGTAACTGAAGTGCCTCCGGACACGTTCGCAACCCAGATATGATCCAGGTAGGAATAGCGGGACTTGACAACTCCCTGCGACAACGTTTCTTTGATGGTTTCATACACGTTGTTGGCGGAAATCAGGGTAGCCAGCGTGCCAGATATAGTTCCGACCTTACGGATCTCGCTCAATGGATAATCGTAGACGGGAGCCACGGCGGGAGCGAGCACAGGGGGATCGACCACGGGGGGTGGTGCCGCCATCATCATCTCCGAGCCGACCGCAGTCAACAGTGGTTGGGATCCGGAACTCAACAGATCCTGACTGATCTCCCAGACCATAACACCGGCAAGGCCTTTCGCTTTTGCATACTGGCATTTCAGGCGCACCGAGGCGGCGTCATCAAGGGTGACGAACGCGCCGCCGTTGTTGGGCGAGGTGAGGTAGGGAACCTGCGAAACGTTGTCCCAGTTATAGGTGTAGTTGAGAGCGGACAGGTTCCTGTAGGTGTACTGATTGCCTCCGCCGGCAGGTGTGTAAATATTTGTTGTCCCGGTGAAAACGGTACCAAAGAAAGGTATCCCTGACACCAGCTTATTCCACGGAACGCCACGCACATCGTGATAATACTGCCTGATGCTTTCGTCTGTCGAGCCGGCGTCATAGGGGTCCAGTGGATTGGAATACAGCGGCGCATTATGCCCTGTCATGCTGTACCAGGAACCGTAATAGTCGTACGTCATCACTCCAATCCAATCCAACAGCGGATAAAGCGCCGCGACGTCATAATACTGCCCCCCCCAGTAAGTAGGAGCAATAGTCATCGTGAGCATCAGGGACGGGGCCACCAGATTCCAGTGAGCCCGCAGTTCCTTGACCAGGAGCGTCAGATTCTGACGGTCGGCAACAGTCTCCGGAAATTCCCAGTCAAAGTCAGCTCCATCGTAATGATTGGTGAGACAAAGAGCGGTGAGCTGCGCAATGAACATGACGCGTGCCGCAGGACTGGCGGCCATTGGAGAGAAGCCGAGAGAATCGCCCCACCCTCCGATCGAGAGCAGAACTTTCTTGCCGGCGGCATGCGCGCGCTGCGTCAGCTCAGGAACGTAATACAGGAACCCGTCGTCATAAACGATAGTGCCGTCGGCATTCGGTCGCGCAAAGGCATGCATGATGTGCGTCAGGTTCTCCATCTTGATGGCCGACGGCGGGTACCCGTCTGCTGTCCAGTCGGCGTAATATCCGGCAACGATCTGGCCCCTGGCAGACAACGGGCACAGCGCCAACACAATCAACGCAGGCGCAAGATATCTCATGATCACAAACTTCATCATCCCGCCCACCAGATCCGCAGACAAGTCCCGCCTCGCATACCGTCTCTGGTCGCTGCTATAGCACGCTGGTATCATCGTGTTTCTCCTTGATCCGCGGCCCAAATCTCAAGTTCGTAAGCGTCATTGGTACTTCAGCAGATACCATGCCGACGAAGCTGACGGCGCGAAATAACACAACGGCCGCCTGTCTCTGGATTTCAGGAAGAGAGACGTCCAGTCAATGTTTACGGCCAGAAGATAGATTCCGCAGGAGGTCGCGTTCCGGCCTGGCAATCGCAATCAACGCGTTGCGATTGTTCAAGAAAAGTGAAATGAGGCACGATGGTGGATCGCTGAGCGAATAGTAGAGGTGTTCATACTGGTCTCTAAATGAACAGAATGAACAGTGATAAGAAATAGCTTTTCTGACGGTTTGATTTATCCCGGCAAGCACAAAGAACCAGAGACAGCACTACAGTCAGCCGCATGCGTTTTTTCCATATCAGTCATCTCGACATTTTTATTCAAGTTGATATCCCTTCTCGCGAAACACTTTCAGGCAGGTATCCACAGTCAGGATATCGTAAAGAGTTCCCCTGTACTTCTGAATCTCTTCCAGAGCCGCGTCAAGACCCCGGGCAGGACGATAGGGCCGGTGCGAAGCCATTGATTCCACCACATCGGCAACAGCAAGGATATGCGCTTCTATCATTATCTCCTTTCCCTTGAGGTGGCGGGGATAACCCGAACCGTCCATCCGTTCATGGTGCTGATAGATTACCTCCGCCAGCGGCCATGGTGATTCTACATTCTTGAGCATCTCATACCCACGCTGCGCATGTTCCTTAATCAAAGCAAACTCGATTTCAGTCAATTTGGTCGGCTTCGACAATATCTCGGCAGGGATGGACAATTTTCCAATATCATGAATAGAACCGGCCATACGGATGCCATCTATTTGCACATTCGGCAACCCCATCTCCATTGCAATCATCTGCGAGAGTCCAGCCACGCGCATCTGGTGCCCGGCTGTATAGGGATCTCGCGATTCCACTGCCGACACCAGAACCTGTACAGTCGTGCTCACCGCCTTTCTGAGGCTGTCCAAGGTATGTTGAAGCTTATCTTCCGTTTGCTTCCGTACGATAATATCCGCCTGCAGCATCTCGTTGGCTTTGGCCAATTCGGCCGTGCGCAATTTCACCTGATCATCCAGTTCGGCATAGGATTTTTTCAGATCCTCTTCAGCGCGCCGGCGTTCGTCACTAAGCTTCTTCACTTTCAACAGAGTTCTCATCCGGGCCAGTAGTTCCGCCGTGTCAAACGGCTTGGTCAAATAATCTTCTACCCCTACCTCAATACCGCGCAACCGGTCATGATGGGATCCCAGACCAGTAACCATGATGATCGGTATGTCACTGAACTGTTTGTCTGCTTTAGTTCGCCGGCATACCTCAATGCCATCCATGCCCGGCATGGTAATATCCAGAATGACAAGGTCTATTGACTGGCTTTTGATCTTATGTAAGGCTGCCTTCCCGTTCGATGCACTGACCACCTGATAGCCGCTAAGAACGAGTATCGCCTCGAGCAGTTCGATATTCGACTCTTCGTCATCAACGCAGAGAATGACCGGTTTTCCTGAATCCATAACTACATCTCCAAGCAAGCGGTCGTTAGACTTTCATTAGTCAGAGCTGACAAGCAATCACTGTGCTACCGGTACGTACACACGCTCGGAAGAATGGGAACGAAGAAGCGTTTTCATCGCTGAAGGGTGTCAGAAATGCGTCTTGAATGCAAGCACGAGGTAGAAACGTGTCGCGTAGTTTTCAAAGTTGGACTTTTCTGTGCGATCAAAGTTGGGATT
>JBAXMA010000330.1:0-4275 GCA_037134535.1 bacterium | reverse complement strand
CGGAAAACAGCCGATCAGGATACATGCCCTGGACGCTGAGCCATTTGCATTCGCTGGCCTGCAGTCCTCATGGAGCGGAGACAGCTCCGGACAGATTCTATTTTCCTGTGTAATACTTACGCAGGCTGCAAACTCTTTTATAGCCCCGATCCACGACCGGATGCCGGTTATCCTGCCGGAGTCTCTCTGGAATGTATGGACAGACGCAGCACAATCTGCAGAAACGGCCCTGCAACGGATTTTCGGCGAGCCCTTTGGCAGGACACTAGTCATGACAAGGGTGTCTGAAATGGTGAACTCGCCAGCCAATGACAGCGAGCAATGCATTGCACCCATCGGTGATGACGACCACTCACACGCTACTACCGGGAATCTTTGGAAGTGAATGCAGGCCGATCATCCAACTGCCTGGCCGTGAAGCATGCGCGGTGACACCTGTATATTCATCAGGATAGCGCTACTTAAAGCCTTTGGCGATTTTTTCAACGAGCTTGATGTCCTCGGCACTGACCACAAGACAGCATTGGTCATCGTTATCGGCCGCCGTGGCATAAGCGTAGTAGATATGAGTCCTGGCCTTCTGCAGTTTCGATGACAGCGAAGCCAGGGCGCCAGGGCGGTGAGGCAACACAATCACAGAAACTTCCTGTGTAGTGTAATGAATCTTTGCCTTCGCTAAGGCTTTCTTAGTCGCTGCCTCGTCACCTGCAATGAGCTGCACCAGAGCGGCACCGGCGCTCTCGGCAACAGAGATCCCCTCTATGTTAACCTTTGCCTTGGCAAGGATTCCCGTGATCCGTGCCAGAGCACCCGGACTGTTCTCAAGATACATAGTGTATTGATGCTTTATCATGACATTGCTCCTCTTCGCCCGCAGCACCGGCCCTAAACTTTTAGGGCCGAACTCAATCCACCAGACGAAACCGCACAGTCAGCCGCGCCTCGGCCTCTCTGGGCTTGCCATCGCTCTGAGCGGGAATGAATCGTGTCCTTTTTACAGCCTTTTCAGCAGCGTTGTCGAGCCCCGAATACCCGCTGGATGCTATTACCATTACCCCGCTGACTTCACCTGCGACATCAACCTTGACACTCATCACCACTGAACCCTCTTCCCCTCTGAGACGAGAGCCGATCGGATAAACTGGTCTTATGACAGAAGCAGGAACGGCTCCACCCTCTACTCCTTTTTTCAGATCATCTGCATTGGCATTCTCTCCCTGCCGATCCGGACCTTGTGCCGCAACCTCTTGCGTGATGGGCGCAAGTGCAGATATTCCTTCCAAATCGGGTTGTACCTGTTCGTTCGTACTCACTGGAACTATTTCACTGACTGCCTCCGGCACCGGATTCTCAATATGAACAGCAGGTTGAGGAAGTGGAACGACGGGTTGTGGAGCTTCCTGCTTGAGCTCGGAACTCAGCAAAGTAAACTCAAGGCTTGATTCCCCCTGCTGAAAAGCTGGCACCACTGAACCGGCAAGAATGTAACCGACCAGCATGCGACCGGCGCACACAACTCCAGCCGTGTGAATAAGAACCGCCATAAAGAAAGGAATCGCCATCTTACGCATCTGTCTCACTTGTACTTATCCGGCAGCAGACATGATCTGTCCGGCATCACCGCTGGCAAGAAATGAACCAGTGGCCAGCATCATAGTTTCCACGATCTCAGTGCATGCTCCCAGAAGGTCCCCGGTTATTCCACCAACCCTCTTACGACACCACCATCCAAAACATCTGGTGAAGCACCATGCTGCCGCAAGCATGGCCGGCCATAATATCCAATGCAAGCCGCACACCAGAAGAACAAGAACAACAGCCAGCAACATCGCAGTGGCGAGATGCGTCTTTCCGGCGCCCAGGGCGAAAGGCGCTGCAGTTCCTCCCCCTGCACGGGCATAAGGCTCTGCAACAAGGAGCACAACCGGCATTGTTCTTGAAAACACATACGCCGCAATGATCCATTCAAGCGAACCCATCCCTATCAACCGGACAAGACAAACCCACTTTGCCAGAATCACACACACCACAGCAAGCGCCCCGAAGGAACCAATCCGGGAATCCTTCATGATCGCAAGAACTCTCTCCCGGTCCCGTGATCCCCAGAATCCGTCGGCCCAGTCTGCGAGTCCGTCCAGATGAATACCCCTCGTCAGAAACACTCCCGCTATAACTGTAAGAACTGCTGCCCCCTGAGGCCATGAGCTACCCACGGCAAGCCATTGCAACCTGATCATCCCGCAGACAGTCAGCCCAAGAAGGAGGCCGACTGCAGGAAACCATGAAAGAGCCGACGACATCTTCACGGCATCCCTGCCGGGAACCGGAATGGAAGTCAATGTTCTCAGTGCCGTTATCAAGCCACGCATCATAGCTCCTGCCCGCTATTCCCGGTCTCTCACTCCTGCTGAACTGAATGTGGCCATCTCGTTGTAAACCTTGATCGACGCTTCGACCAGTGTCATGGCCAGAGCCGCTCCCGTCCCTTCACCTAATCTCATTTTCAGGTCCAGCATCGGCTTGAGACCAAATCTCTCCATGAAAACCCCATGCCCTCTCTCCTCGGACAGGTGACTGAAGAACGTGTAGTCCAGAACTGCCCTGTTCATCATGATGGCAGCGAGGGCACCAGCCGACGAGATGAATCCGTCTACCACCACAGGAATCCGGTGCGCTGCGGCCCCAAGCACAAGGCCGCATATTCCTGCGATTTCAAATCCTCCAAGCGCTGCAAGAATCTCAAGAGGACCGGTAAGCAACGGACGATTGACTTCCATAGCCCTGCTGATCACGGCCACCTTGTGTTTAAGAGCATCATCGTCTATTCCTGTACCCCTGCCGGTTACGTCCTCAACCGGGCAGTCAAGGTACGCGGCAAAAAGTGCCGATGACGGAGTTGTGTTGGCTATTCCCATATCACCTGTACCTAAGAGGGTGACGCCCTGCGCCCTGGCTGCATCCGATAGTTCGACTCCAATCATCAGAGCTTTCACCGTCTCGGCACACGTCATCGCCGGGCCGAGAGCAATGTTTCCTGTCCCACGTCTGATCTTCCTGCGCCACAGGCCTTCTGCGTTCTCCAGCGGATCGTCCACACCGGCATCTACAACCACCAGATCTGCTCCAACATGGCGCGAGAGAACACTCACCGCCGCTCCGCCAGCAAGCATGTTCATCACCATCTGCGGAGTGACCTCTTTGGGATATGCGGACACCCCCTCAGCTGCAACGCCATGATCGCCAGCAAAGCAGACAATCCGTTTCCCTCCAAATACCGGTCTGAAAGTCCCAGTCGCGAGACAATACTTCAGCGCGAATTCTTCCATCCTGCCAAGGCTGCCGCGCGGTTTCGTAAGATCGTCAAGATGTGCCTTTATCTCAACTTCGAGCGCTTTGTCGACCGGAACCACGGCATCGATCACGTCCTTGATATCTCTCATATCGATTTTCCTTTTATTGTCAGCGGAATGCCGCTCACGAGCAGAACGACGACATCGGCAATCTGAGCGACTTGCGCATTCAATCTGCCGGCCATGTCTCGAAACTTTCTTCCCATTTCATTGTCAGGCACAATCCCCATGCCAACTTCATTTGTAACGACGAGCAGATCAAAGGGCGCACTCCCGATCGCCGTGAGAAATTCCCCGATTTGCGGAAACGTCTGCATTGCTGCACCATGATAATGCATCAGGTTTCCCATCCAGACCGTCAAACAATCGATTATCACCGCATCTGTCCCGACCGGCAAAGAACGCAGCGCACCGGCAAGATCCAATGGCTCTTCGATTGTCAGAAAGTTGTTCGCCCGCTCCATCCGGTGCTTCGCAATGCGCTCTGCCATTTCCGCATCGCAAGCGGTGGCTGTGGCAATGAAAGCACGTTTCCTTCCTGACATTGCAGACGCGAGCGCGTAACTGCTTTTCCCGCTCCGCGCCCCGCCTGTCACCAGAGTTATCTTCCCCATGTAATCACCCCTCAATCAGGACATCACAAAACACGACACCGGGCTAGAACTTGAATGACGCCCCAATCTTGAAGTTGCGTTCGGGCGAAGGATAGTAGACCTGTTCCCTCGCATACTCCGGCGGCGGATAGCCTACGTAGCCAAGACTCGAATACTTCTCGCCGAAGGCATTATTGACGGCAATGAAGACGTCCAGTCCATCTATGCTGCCTGGTGTGTATCGCAACGAGATATCTGCCACGGTATACGCGGAAAGATTGTCCAATTCATTGGCGTAATCTCCCCCGATGGGCATTTCGCCGGTGTAACGG
>JBAXMA010000329.1:0-4277 GCA_037134535.1 bacterium | reverse complement strand
GTGTCACCATGTCGAATTCATAGGGTGATTCCTTCAGGTAGCGGATAATATCGTCGGACCCGCTGTGGGTGGTCATGCCGATATAATCAAACAGCTTTTCCTCTTTTGCCTGGAGTACGCCTTCCATAAAGCCACCCCGCTTCATTCCTTCGTCGAATATCAGGTCACTGTGGAGTGCCCAGAACTGGTACATATCAAGATGATCAACACCAAGGATCTTCATTGAACGCTCGATCTCGCGGCGAGCCTCATCGGCCGTGCGAATCCCGAACCCCGTCTCCGGATTGCATGCGCAGAGATCCTGCCCACCGTTGCCTGGAGAAGACTTTGCCGTGACAATAATCTTGTTTCTGAATCCCCGGACTCCCTTGGCGAGGTACGCTTCCGCACTCCCGTTTCCATAGCATGGTGCGACATCAAAGTAATTCACACCAAGTTCAATTGCCTTGTGTACTGCGTCTACCGCCGTGGACTCATCATGGAAACGCATGCAGCCGAAGCTGAGCTGTGACACATCCCATTTTGTCTTTGACACATGTTTGTATTTCATGTTCATCTCCGCAAATACCTGATTTCCTGAAGTGATCTTCTCCACAGATTTCACAGGCTCTTGAAAAAGACTCTCACGTACCTCACACTCGATAATATCAGCGCCAGCCCGATGGTTACATACACAATCGCGAGGAATGGTTTAGGGATTGATGAGTGACGTAATACGATCCCCATCCCTGCCATAAGCGGTATCATCAGGTAGCTCTTCCATGGCATGAATGAGAACAGACATCTCTTGCCGTCTCCGGAAGAGATTCTTGCAAGGTTCCGGTCGACAATCTTCAGGAATACAAAGTGGTGCATGAGGAGAGCCACCACTACTCCGGCGGCCAGAGAGGCATACCGCTTCAGGTGGGACACCTCTGACAACCATGAAAACGCGAGCACCAGAAGCATTGCGCCCACAACAACCCAGAGAAGTCCGGCAAGAAGGACGAGAATGCGACTAGAGACAGCTGGTCTGTATGCACTCAAGCTTGTCATGACCGGATCCCCCTTACTTTAACCTCGCTATCGCAACCGTACATAACCCGAGCCGAAACGATCTCTCGAGTTACTGATTTAAAGCCATGCCCCTACCCCAGAAATGTGCAGACATATTCGCAAAGACCTGCTGCCACCTCAATGTCAAAACCTGACTTGGCCCCCACTTCGAACTGCTGCCCGGCAACATAACGCTGCCCGCCCGATTTACCGTCCACTTTCACCTCGCACGCACCCACCGTGATTTCCATCCGCTCCGCCTTGTCAGTCCCGAAATGGAACTTGCCAGGAAAGATCACCCCCACCGACTTGCGCGTGCCATCAGCCTGAATAATCGTGTGACTCACGACCTTCCCGTCAAAGTAGACATTCGCCTTTGCCACCACGGTTACACTCTTAAACTCCACCGGTTTATCACTCATTGTTCAACTGCCTGCCTTTCCTGTTAGGTTCGTCATGTCATGCCGCAACTGAAACTGTCTTAGGATTGCCCTATCTTAGATCCTCAGGGGCACCTCCTGTTTGAAGTTCCTCACCGTCAGAATCAAAACATTGCGCGAATCAGTGCGATAGATTATTCGATAGTTACCAAGAACCAGTTCTCGAATGTCTCTGCGGCACGTTTCTGCAATATGGCGTCCGCTCTCCGGGAAACTCGCAAGCTGACCCGCTTTGGCAAAGATCATATGAATCCATTTCTCTGCCGCAGCGGGCTTGTCTTCCGCAATATACGATGCGATCTCCGCAACACGATCTATTGCCAGCGGAGACCACGTCACTTTCATCGCTTCGCCCTGGCCAGTACTTCTTTCAGGGCAGCTTCGTGTGAGACTACGCGTCCCTGCAATACTTGATCCTCCGCCAACCGGATGTCCTCAAGAACTTCCATCTTGTTCATGAGTCCTTCGTATTCTGAAACACCCATCAGCACAGCCGCCGATTTACCGTGATGCGTAATTACAATCGGCCTCCTGGTCTTCCGGACCTGACTGAGACATGCTGTCACATTGGCCCGGAATCCGGAGAGTGGTTTAACGTCTTCATCGAGAATAATACGCATGATAAGGCTCCTTGTAATGTACTTTTAACAGTACACTATATTGTAACATTGTCAAGACCGACGAATCAGTCCTCAGCAATTGTAATTATGGCGAAGTGGCTATTCTGTCACCCACCGCCTTCTCATAATCTTCGCAACGGCCGCCCTCCACTCATCCGGGTACTTCGCAATGTAGTCCTCATGCCCGAGGGCAGCAAATTCCCTGAACTCCTTCGGGCCTTGAACTGCAGCGAATACGCGGCGTCCGTCGGCAATGGTAGCCTTGACATCATTGTCCCCGTGCATAAATAGCGACGGGCACTTCAGCGACCTTGCATAGTCCACAGGATTGTGCGCAAACCCATCGAATCCCCACTGTCTTCCACCCCAGAACACCAGCAGCCGGGCTGAAGGAAAAGACGGAATGCCCAGCAGCCTGAACCGGTTGCACACCGTGTTGAACATTGTATCAAAGACTGCCTCAAGAATCACGGCATCCGGGGTAATATGGTTTACGTGCACGGCACGCAAAATGGATGCGGCACCCATGGATTTGCCGAACAGTACAATCGAAGAGTGCGGCAGATTGTCATTGGCGTAACGAAACGCTGCCACTACATCGTCAGCCTCACATACTCCGATAGTTGTGTATGATTCCGACGAACCGCCCGAGCCACGGAAATCAATAAGCATCACAGACGCACCTAGGGCCATAAACTCTTTCGCCTCACGAACCATACTTGTCTTCTCCGCACCGTAGCCATGGAAAAGAATGGCCAGGGGTTTGTCCTTGCCCAGGCCACGATACCAGGCACAGAGAGTCACATTGCTGCCAACCGCTACAGACAGAACCCGGCACCCCGCTCCGAGCTCCAATGGAGAGATATCGCTGACCGGACGCGGGAGATTGACGCCAGTGAAAAGTACCTTGAGCTTGCCCAGATATGAGATATCTTCCGGTTTTGGTGTGCGTGCACCACCGGCCGCGTAATGCGTCATCGCGTATGCAATGTTACAGGCGAGAATATTGAGCAGCGCAAAGCCAACAATGACCACGACAAGCATCTGGAGCAACCAACGCTTTATCTTCTTCGTCATTTCTGATCAGCCCGGAAATCAATCACGTTCCGATAACGCCGCTCCAAAGGAGCTCCATTGCCACTCTATCTGCCCATTCTGGCCAGGCGCTCAGAGAATTTCTTTTTCAGCAACTTGTCAGTGAGCAGGTCACAAGCCTTGTTTAACTCCGCGATTCTGCCTTGAGGAAGGACTGGTCCTTCGCCTGTCTCAGGACAGGCTATCTGCGCAATCGACACTGCAACCTCACTTCTCACATCTTTGAGATCCAGCAACGGCATGATAAGTTCGATCGCGCCGGTCTCATGAAGATCAGACATGGCAGCCACTATCTGCCAGATCTCGTCAGTCGCAGAACTGCTTTTCAGCATCTGCGCATAGATATCCAGACGTCGGACCACAGGCAACGTTGTTTCCCTGCTCAACCTCACTGCCCCCGGCAGGGCAAGAGCATGCCTGTTGTCATTGGTCTCATTGGCTACAATGACCATAAGTGCCGGCAAAGCGTTACCCGCCGGCCACGCAGCCAGTGCCCTCACGGCCGCATCCCTGATGCCTTTCTCCGGCGCGGTGGATGCGGCGATCACCGTATCAAGGGCTGAAGCTCCGGCAAAAGCGGGTAAGACTGACAAAATCCAGCACCGTCGAGGAGCATCAGCATCCTTATAGGCCGACACAAGTTGCTTCGCACTCTTGTCACGACCGGTGACCACCACGGCAATAGAGCCTATAACCGCCGACACAGCTTCGCGGTACTTATCGTCTTCCGCTCTCAGCGCTGCATCGATCAGCTCCGGCATTTCCGATTCACCAGCCAGCACTGCCAAAGACTTGAACGCCGCACGAACAACAACGGGCTCCGGATCACGTGTCAACTTCATAACGGTCCCTGCGTGCTCGCGCATCCGGTGATCTGCAACCGTCCGAACTGCGACCTCTCGAACCACGGGAGACTGCGACGCCAACCCGGTCGCCACTTCGGCAAGAGCATCCTTGCCAGTAAGCCTCTTCACTGCAGCCACAATAGCCCGCCGCTCAACGCCATCAGCCTTTGCGAGAGCGGCAAGAAGCACCTTGGCGGCATCACCCCTGCCCATGCGGCCGAGCCCCTCGATAGCCGCAAGGC
>JBAXMA010000328.1:0-4283 GCA_037134535.1 bacterium | reverse complement strand
CCCGGCGCGTCGGGACAAAGGCGAAACACACTGCACCTAATCGCAGATGCGCCCGGCTGAACTATGCAGCCCTCGCAGACCTGACGGCATGGAATATATCTGGCAGGCTGACCCAGCCTTCTGGCCACGGCATTCGCCCCTGCTCTTTCCGCTCGTACGAGGTCGTTGTGCACGATGGCAAACAGGCAAGGTCCCGGTGATGAGTCAGGGAGCAGACCTGAACTGCGCCAGAACCCACGAATACTCGCCCGCTATGCTCTGCTCGACAGCTTGCTGACGCAATGCTGGAGGAAGCACATTGAAGGTATAGGTTTCAATCTCGAAGTGTTGAACTCCGGCCTTCACTGCAGCCCGGAAGAAAGACGGAGTGATATCGCCGGCGGTAGAAGCTATGCCGTCATACTCGGACACGTAAAGCGGTACATGAAAATGGATACGGCATTCGCCGGCATCTGGCGAATCAGTCCATCCGGCCAGGAATTCCCGCGTCATATCTCGATAGCCCGTTTTGCGACCACTGACATCCAGACACTTGACCTGATGCAGATACACCGGATCGACAAACGCACCCAGTCGCCGGGCACTGTCCACTCCGATCTTTGTCCGCAAAGCAGCGCTGATCTGGATTTTGGAGATCCGGATACCTTTGCTGAACAGAGTCGCCATGCTCTGTTCCAACTTCTCGAACTGAACGCTCAGGTGACAGGTGTCAAAGCAAACTCCAATGTGACGGCGAAGAATGGCTTCCGCATCTGCCATGGAAAGGCCCTTCCGGTCCTTAAGCCACCTGGCTCCAACGGGTAACAGACGCCGCTCAAAGAACTCGACCATGTCCGCCGTTGTCTCCAGTGCGCAATCAGGTTCAGGTTCAAGACCGATATGAATCTCACGCCCTGTCCTGTCACGCAAGGCATGTAATGCCACAGCACAGGCCGACAGGTTCTCGACAGCTGCCTGCCAGTCCCCCTCACCCTTCATCCATTCCCGGTAAGACACCGGCAAAGTACTGATACTTCCCGTCATACCTTCGGGTAAAACGCCAGCTAGAACCTCACCAAGACGACAAGTGTAATCCAGTCTTTCAGGCTGACGCCAGTCGGGCCTGTAAACGTCGGCCTTTACGACCGTGCCGTGAAATGCCCCGTAAGGAAACCCGTTGATTGAAAACGCGTACATACCGCTGTCTGTAAGCAACTCCCGCAACGCCTGCATGCGTGATGGATCGGCCAACGCCTCAACTGCGCGGCGACTTATGCGCAGTCCAAGGCCGAAAGGCTCACAGACTGAAACCAGGTCTCTGACTTTTGTAGAATGTTGCCGTATTGCGGCAACATTCTCGTCCCATGTCTCTCCGGGATGAATGTTCAGGCAATACGTCAGATGGGAATCTGAATATCCGGGAATCTTCATAAACTTCGCTTCAAGAAATCCATGCAGGTGCTCATCGCTGCCATATCGACTTCGTGTACTTCCACATTGCGGCCGATCCCATTGGGCAGTGTGATTGTCAACTGGCCGCCAAGGTGTTCGCGAAATTCCTCCAGCCCCTGGAGAATGACCGAACTGCCATCAACTGTCGTCTCTGCCAGTAGTTTGTCCCAGATCGGCAATCCGATATCCTTCATTGCCTTGATGACACGGTCACGCTGTACCGTGGTCAGGAGCCCTTTGGAAGCAGCATAGCTTGAGTCCAGAGCAATACCAATTGACACAGCCTGGCCATGACCAAGCCGGTAGTTTGAAAGGACCTCCATCTTGTGCGCAGCCCAGTGACCGAAATCCAGCGGGCGGGCCGCGCCGAGTTCAAACGGATCGCCACCTTTGCTGATGTGATCCAGATGGAGTATTGCCGTCCGTTTAACAACGTGTTCAATAGCCGCCTCTTCCCTGCGCCGGAGCTGAGCGGCATGCGTGCAAAGGTAGGCAAACAGGCGGGCATCCTTGATCATGGCAACTTTGAATGCCTCGGCGATACCGCCAGTCCAGTATTTTGCCTCCAAGGTCCGGAGGAAGTTGAAATCAACCAGCACTGCGAAAGGCGGTGCAAAGGTACCCACGAAGTTCTTCTTGCCGTGCTCGTCCATCCCGTTCTTTACTCCAACCCCGGCATCGCACTGGCCAAGAACTGTTGTCGGTATCCGGATCAACCTGATGCCGCGGTGCACCAGTGATGCGGCAAATCCCACCATGTCCAGGACACTACCGCCGCCAATGACAAGTACGAAGCTATGACGGCACAATCGGGCCTGCCCAATGGTGGACATTATGCTTTGAACCACATTCCATCCGTTCTTTGTGCGTTCGCCGCCGGGCACCATCTCGGGCGGCTTTACCAGGTCGCACACATCAGAATGGCTGGTACAGTAAGACTGCAGTGCAGGCAGCACTTTGCGGTTTGCTGAAACAAGACCGGCATCAACATAAGCCAGCATCCGGTGCGGTCCCTGCTCGCCGGATCGCTTGAGGACATTTGCGAGTGCGGGATTCGATTTATCGAACACGTCCCTGGTAAAGTGTACCGGGTACTCGTATGGAACCTGGAACGATTGAGTATAGCAGCTGTCACCCGAACGGCGTTTTTTAGAGTCCTTCTTCAAACATTAGTCTCCAGCCATTGCCGGGTTTGCCCGGCCAGTTCGATCAGCGACAGCGATTCAGCTTTCATAAATGAAGACGCCCAGCAGGCATCCCGGCCTGCTCCCACAAGTCCGTGCGATCCGCCGATCCGGTTCACATCACGGCTTACGCTTCCCGGCGGCCAGCCCCAGAACAATTCGCAGGGATCATAACCGGGCTTGTTGTGAATGTCCACATGCCTGGCATAGTCCGGTTCATCACCGGCCTGATCCCACCAGGGATACGCCAGCCAATGCCCTGGCGAGGCCAACACCACCAGTTCACCGCTGTTTGCGCACGCAAGTCGCCCGGCATCAAGTTCCTTCGGCTCAAGCACTGCACCCACTCCGCGTATATGCCTCAGATCATCCCGTACACGCTCAATGTCGGACGCGTCAGGAATGTATACGTGGGCGATCTGGTGATCAACCATTGCGAAAGCCCGGCTATCGTATAAATCCGGATACAATCCGCCGCCGGCAACATTACGCATGCTGAGCCAGCCTTTTTCCCGCAATACTCGATTGGGAAATACCGCCCCGCCCCGGCATGGTTCAATGGCATAATCGCCATACGCAAGGAATTCAAAACCGTGCCGGTCGCAAGCCTGGCGGAGCATGTTCAGCTGAGCCCATAGCTCCTGGAACGTCTTGCGACTCTTCGGGTGATCGGGGCCATATCGCTGAAGGTCGTAGTCCAGCACGGGCAGATATGTCAGGCACAGATCAGGCGACTCCGGGCAGCCCGCGAGCACCTCACATGTTGCACGGGCTATCCATGAGGATGACCTACCGGAGGCCATGGGGCCCCAATAGTGCATGAGACTGAACGGCCGGCCAATCCTCCTGCAGAGCTCTTTGTACAGTGAATCCGGCTTCCCATAGCAGTCCTGAATCATACCGCCGTGATGTTTGTGGATAGGTGCCGGAGACAACACTATGTCTACTGCCTCGCCCATGCTTTGCTGCCAGAAGAGCATGGCAACGCGTCGCCCGCCAGCGCGGAACTTGTCCCAGATCCGGGGTCCGGCAACCAGACCGGCTGACTGCTCCCAGAAAGCTGCCCGGCGGCGAGTTCGATCGAACAGACCATTGGCAACCATGCCGTGAACGGACGGATACTCACCCGTCCGGAAAGACGCCTGCACCGGGCATGTAAGTCCGGGAAGAATTGTCTCCATCGGAGAGAAAGTAATGCCGTCCAACCGGTTTCCGGTCTGCCCGCGCAAAAACTCCCAACCCAAAGCTGCCACTTGTACTACCAGTAGCCGACGGCGTTTTGTTTGTTCAGCTTGCATAGAATCGCTTTGACACTATCGCCGAAAGCGGCCACAGGCACAAGAGAATCACGGGGGCAACGAATCCTGTCCATGGCATCATGGCACAGTAGGCTGCCTGCACAAGGAGTAATGCGCGAATATAGCCGCCGATAGCCGGAGGCACAACCGCCGGGCCGGGCTCCGGTCCAAGCCGCAATCCCAGGTCGCAGGTTGCCAACAGCGGCAACGCAATCAGGAGCCATCCCAGTCGCGTCATGGCCACACTGGTCCACGCCATTGCCCCGAAAACCACGACCAGCACCGCAAGCGGCAACCATCGCAGCCAGCCTATTCGGCGCGTACTGGTCTCGCCAGCTGCAATAAACGACACGGCAGCTATGTAGAGACC
>JBAXMA010000327.1:0-4326 GCA_037134535.1 bacterium | reverse complement strand
GTACCGAACACGTCATACTCACTCTCGTCGCGTCTTGGGAAACCGGAAAGACCGCCGAACTGCCTGAGCGTGGAGAACCGGTCTTTACGGCCGGTGAGGATTTTCCAAGCGTAGGTCTGGTGACCAACATCCCACACAACGTGATCCCTGGGTGCGTCGAACACCTGAAGTATGGCCATGGTGAGTTCAACGACTCCGAGATTGGGAGCCAGATGGCCGCCGGTTTTGCTCACGGTATCGATAATCAGGCTTCGAATCTCACCAGCCAGCTGCTCCATTTCAGGAACGGCCAGGTTCTTCAGGTCGGCTGGAAAGTTAACTTTGTCTATAATAGTGCCCATTGCTCAGCCCTCGGTGGTTCTCAGCCTTGGATCTAAAGCGTCGCGGATTGCGTCACCAAGAAGATTGAACGCCAATACTACTATGAATATGGCCAGTGTCGTAAAGGCCATTTCCCACCACACGCCATACCAGAGACGGAAACGTGCCGCATCGATCATGATACCCCATGATGGCTGATCCTGCACGCCGATTCCCAGAAAGCTCAAAATCACTTCAGTTTCTATAGCCGCGGGGAACCGCAGGGAGAAGCTGACTATTACGATATGAAAAACGTTTGGCAGTATGTGACGGAAGATTATGCGGCCGTGCGACAATCCGAGCGCTTTTGCCGCCTCGACATAATCGTATTCGCGGTGTTTCATGGTCTCGGCGCGAATGAGCCGGCACAATCCGACCCATGTCGTAAGGCCAACTCCAAGGAAGATTCCTGTCAGGCCCTTGTCTGCAATCATGGCCACGGCAAGAATAAACAGCAGTGTTGGAATGCTTGCAAAAGTCGAATATAGCCAGACGATGATACTGTCGACTCTGCCTCCAAAATAGCCGGCGACGCACCCGAGAACTACAGCAATAGGTATTGCGATCATGGACGTTACTATCCCCACCCAGAAAGCGATCCGGCAGCCTTGCAGGAGCCGCTGCAGAACGTCTCGTCCGAGTGCGTCGGTTCCCATCAGGTGGCGCCTTCCATGTACAGGGCAGTAGCTTGTGCACGGCGGATTGTATTCTTCATCCAGGTTCTTGACATCATATGGCGGCTCCTCTCCGGACTTGATGTTGCTTGCGCCGAGAACCCATGCTGCTGCGTCTCTCGCCGGTACCAGGAAAGCAGGTGCATCGAGTCTCCTGATGGTATACTTTGCGTGAACATACTGAGCGTATAGGGCTACTCCGAAGAACAGGATCACGACCACGAGGCAAAGCATTGCGAGACGGTCCTTTGCGAGCCGGCGTAGCGCATCGCCCCACAGCGATGTGGGAATATGATGTTCCTCTGTGATCTCGTCTGTCACTTCAGCCTCACCCTTGGATCAACCAGCGCATAGCAGATGTCGGTGATCAGGTTTGCAACCACGAAGAGAATTGCGCCAACGAAGACAACGGCGCGCACTACGTCAACGTCGGAATTCAGAATGCCGTTTATTGAGAGATTGCCGAGCCCCGGGATTCCAAAGAATCTCTCAAGCAGAAGGCTGCCTGTGTAGAGGAACGGGATTGTCATGATAACGCTGGTGAGAATAGGGATCATTGCATTCTTCAGGACATGCTTGAAGAGAACTCCCGTCTTGCTCACGCCCTTTGCGAAGGCCGTGCGAACGTAGTCCTTGTACATCTCGTCCAGCATGATTGTGCGATAGAAACGGACGCCGCTGCCCAGTCCGGAGACGATCCCGACGAAGACCGGCAGATACAGGTACTTGATGGATTCGAAGCCCCAGACAGGGACCCATTGCAGTCGATAGGCCAGGAAATACTGCCCGACGATGATCCAGACCAGATAGGGTATGCTCATCATGGCGACAGATATAACCACGAAAAACCGGTCAATGAACCGGTTCCGGTAAAAAGCGCACACGAGGGCAAGAGCAACTTCCACAATCAGGCCGATAAGAAACATCGGAACAGTGAGCATCAGTGACGGCAGAATTCCATCAAGAATCATGTACCTCACTCTTTGATTGGTCTGTGATGACGAGCCGAAATCGAATCTGGCAATCTGGCCCAGATAGAAGACGAACTGGGAGTCCAGAACCCCTCGTGTGGCCCGTTCTAGTTTGAGAGATTTGATCTCGAGCGTTGACGCTGTTGTCCGGAATATGCAGGTGAAGTCGTCAGACCGCTCAGGGCAGAACTCGACGATCGTTCGTTGCCACTGGCTCGATCGGGGCAGGGCAGTGATTCTAGTTACATTCGTCCCGTTGAAGAGTTCCACTGTAGCCGGAGTTTTACAATCGGGTGGTTGGCGCGAAACAATGACGATATGATACAGAGTGTTAGAGGAGAGATCGAATGCGAATGGCATTGTCAGTGCTTTGCCAGCAGGCAGAACCAGTCTTGCGGGGCTATTGGTGTGAAAGCAACCGGCAGAGGCGTGAATTTTCCATGGACCAGCGCCATCCTCGATTTTCCACGTGTATGCACGCGTGTTCCCCCAGTTGCCGAAGAAGACAGGTTTGTCGTAGCCGCGTTCGAGATCAAATTCCTCGAGGCGCTTCGGATTAGCATGCTGCCCGAGCGCATTCTTGCTCGGATCTCCGCCGCGGATGTGGAAGAGTCCGAAAGTGATGATGATGACCCCGAGAACTGTAGGGATCATGTAAAACAGTCGTTTGACGATGTAGCGCAACATCTTGAATTATCCGTTAACTATTCCTGCCAGTTCTTTCTGCCGTAGGTTTCCCGCCACTGTTTACGCTGGTCGGTATCAATCCGATAGTACTTTGTCATGCCATAGGCAAAATCGTGAGGTTTATAGTTCTTCATCCAGCAATGCTGCAGGCCATAGGCTATGGGATGATGCATGAAGATCCACGGGCAGTCCTCCGCTACCATTGCAGACATCTTTCTGCACAATTCAGTCCGCTCCGGAGATTCTTTCATAATCCGCATCTTCTCGTAGAGACTGTCATACTCGGGATTCAGGTAGTTCGAGTGGTTTGGCCCTGGAGATGCGTTCTTGCCGTAGAACAGCTGCAGAAAATTCTCCGCATCCGGATAATCGGCCACCCACCCTAACTGGTACATCTGCGCCTGTCTCCGCTCCATTTTCATCAGGAAAGTAGGCCAGTTGTTGTAGCTTGGATTGAGGCGTATTCCGATCTTGGACATGAAACTGGTGACGAGCTCTATTGCCTGCCGCTGCTGGGTGTCGGCGCCGCCCATTTCCACGGATAGCTCAAGCGCTCTACCGGTCTCCGGATTAAGGCCATCCTTGTAACCCGCCCCGGCAAGCAGCAGCTTTGCCTTGTCGAGGTCAAAGGGGTAGGGGGTAGGCTTGTCCTCGTAGTCTGGAATGCCCGGAGGGATGGGACCTTTGGCACGCGTGATCCGGCCGTGATAGAACTTCACCCAGTCTTCCGAGTTGAAGGCGCACGTCAGTGCCTGGCGCAGCTTCTTGTGCTTTTCGCGGATAACCGGGTCGGAGGAGTCGCCCACCACGGGATCGTCCATGTTGAAGCCCAGGTAATATACATCCAGTCGTTGCGATTTGTTGAGGACAACGCCGCGTC
The DNA here is from genome assembly GCA_037134535.1 of bacterium. Taxonomy (GTDB): domain Bacteria; phylum Verrucomicrobiota; class Kiritimatiellia; order SPBP01; family SPBP01; genus JBAXKQ01. The sequence continues at coordinate 754 of JBAXMA010000327.1, read as the reverse complement.
TGGCGAGACTGTCAGCCAGCACTCCACCCTTCATGAGCACTGCATTCATGTTGTCGCGCGAAACACCGGACGATTCCAGGTCGCCGGTGACGAACAGGAGCCACTGGGTTGACTCGTCGTCTATCACGTACTGAACGAGGCGGTCTACAAAAGGTATCGTTCTTCCGGCGTCGGCTAGGAGCCCATTTCCTTTGTCATCAGGGGTCCCTTCCTCCGGGTATATCTCTTTCCTGCCTGTTTCTGCCCACTTCGGATTCCGGATATACTCGACTCTATAGTTGCGTTGCCATGCACTGAGAATGTAAGGGCCTGTGCCGACAGGATGATTAAGGAATTCACGCTTGTAGTATTCCACGGCTTCATGCGGAACCGCGTAGGCATAGTCCATGGTGAGTGCCCACAGGAGTTGAGGATACGGTTTCTTCAGGATGATTCGCAGCGTGTAACGGTCCAATGCCTGCAGACCTTCGACCGGCAACGAATACTCGGTCGGGTGTTTGCCGGCAGACATGGTCCGGAATTCGTCAAGTCCGACTATACGGTCGTCAAAGAGCCAATAACCGGTGGCCTCGTTCTTAATGTCCGCAAGGCGCTTGAAAGAGTACACGAAATCCTCTGCCGCGAGTTCGCGCCCTTTTCCGTTTGAGTTCGTGAAACATGGATCGTTCTGAAAGAAGATGCCCTTCCGGATCTTGAAAGTATAGACGAGGCCATCCGGTGAGATCTCGGGGAGTGATTCCGCAAGCTGTGGTTC